>CAYTGJ010000066.1:20997-23154 GCA_964437245.1 uncultured Chitinophagaceae bacterium | reverse complement strand
GGTATACCGGTGCTAATATTTCCACTTTCTTTCCGGCTACTTATACAGCGGTCACACTGCTGAGCGGGCAGGCCAATACGATCTATCCGGGGTTGTTTGACTGGCGGTTTTCTCATGCTTCATCGTGCGCCAGGACACCGGCCTGGATTGTCAACAATTGTCCGCCACCGGTTAATCCTCCGGTAAATCCTCCCGTGGATACATCGGTAGTGCCTCCGGTTCCTCCGGTAGAGGTATTTATCCCGAACCTGATCACGCCCAATGGAGATGCTAAAAATGACCTGTTTGCCATTACCGGATTACCGCAATATTCGAGACTGGAGATCAGCAATCGCTGGGGACAGTTAATTTATGAAAGTTCTGATTACGATAATCGTTGGGTACACGAGTCGGACGGTATTTATTATTATCTGCTCGTACTGCCGGATGGAAGATCCTATAAAGGGTGGCTTAATATCATACATTAAGGCCTCAGACTGTTTAAGTTTATAATCCGGGACAACCTAAAAATATATAGGTTGTCCCGGATTATTTTTAAACTTCTTTCAAGATACCCTATAGCTATTAAAAGAAAAAGAAGGCGTCATTGCGATGAGAGAGGCCGTAGGCCGAACGAAGAAGCAATCTGTCCGCTACGAAGCCAGGACATCTTTGTGACGCAAGGACGTATCATAATAACAGTTAACAGTATATGCACAATCCTTCCCGGACGGTTGTGCATACGCTTTTTTAGAGAATAGAACTGCCCGCGGAAGGCTTGTACATAAGTTGATTTTCTGACCCGCTGGCGGGCGATAAACAGAGGCTAAATAAAGTACTGGTTATGTGGTAATCCGGGTTAAAACATAGTTATAATCGCCGGAGAAACGTATAGTATTCTGTTTTACCAGATTCTGGGGAGTATAGTAGCAAACAAACGAAAAAATCCAGGGCTCTTCTATATTCTATTCTTTTAGGAAGATTTTTTATTCAAATTCAATGTACTCTCTTCTTGCGGTTCAAATGCTATTCAAAAGCTGAAATAATCCTGTATATGCTTTTTATTTTACAATTAATTAGCTGATTAGCTAAGAATAGGGGATTGTTTTCAAGGTGCAAAAAAGTGTTTTTTTTAGCCGCCTTAATCCCTGAAATCTCTAAAAAAAGAGGGATTTCAGGGTTACTTAATGCGATTAATTCCTTTATATAACTATAGCAGGAATAATTTCTATTTAACATTGATGAAAAGCAAGTCTAAAATAATGAACAGTAGTAAGGAGGGGAGCCTTTTGGCTTTGTGGAATCGTAAGACGGTAGTTTTCTGCTGGATCCTGGGACTATTATTATTTACAACAAAATTATCGTATTCCCAGACCTATCAGGTCAATGGAAATGCAGTAGCACACGGGAACGGCCTGGTCAAATTGACCTCATCCACACCGCCGACTCCCGGGGCCTGGCAGACTTCTTCTGCCTGGAGTACTACCAAACATGATCTCACGCAGCCTTTTGACAGGAGCTTTGAAATGTTTTTTGGCTGTCAGGATGGTGCAGACGGAGGTGATGGAGTTACCTTCACCTTTCAGAATCAAGGGATAAATGCAATCGGAGGAGGGGGAGGATTCCTTGGGATAGGAGGGGGACCGATCGTGTCTCCTTCCATTTCTATTGAGTTTGATACCTATGACGGGACCTCATCCGGAGGTTTAAACGAGATCCCGGATGATCATATTGCCATTGATATTAATGGAGAGGTAAACAGCACCGCCAATTTGTTTATGGGTACTGCCGGGATGACTTCTGTTCAGGCTATTTCGGGAGGAAGAGACCTGGAGAGCTGTGCCTCGATGGCCAATGACCTGATGACGATCCGGATCACCTGGGATCCGGCTACGCATACCCTGAGGCTTTATGAAGAAGGTGTGCTCACCCTGACGTATACCAATGATATCGTCAATACTATTTTTGGAGGGAACACTTCCGTTTTCTGGGGTTTTACAGCTTCTACCGGTTCGGCTTCCAACGAACAATGGATTGGTCCTGCCGGAGCGATCATCCCATGGGAGTGTACACCTGCTACTTCCTGTTGTGCTCCTTTTACCGTAACCCCTACAGGTCCCACTACTGTTTGCAATACTCCTATCACTCTTGGAGTGACCGGAACTTATAACAGTTATA
>CAYTGJ010000066.1:12253-20987 GCA_964437245.1 uncultured Chitinophagaceae bacterium | reverse complement strand
GTCTACCGGTGAAAATTTATCCTCAATCGATGTGGCAGCACCGGGGAATTATACGGTGAATGTGTTGCAGGACCAGGCCGGACAGATGTGTCCGGGAAGTGCTACGTTTGTGATTACTCCTACGGGGCCCACTGCAACGCTGTCAGGAGGGGCTACGTTGTGTAATGACGGAACCACCACACCGCTTGCGGTAGCGTTTACAGGGACAGCTCCCTGGACCCTGACGTATGCTATTGATGGAGTGGTACAGCCTTCAGTCACCGGGATCAATAGTTCTCCGTACGTCATTGCAGGTACGGCACCTCATACGTATACGCTGGATGCTGTGACCGACAACGGAGGATGTATCGGAGTGGTTTCCGGTACGGCAGAGGTTAATGCCTATACCGGACTTCCGATCGGACACGACAATACTTTTGTCGCTCCCGGCAGTACTACGCTTTCCGTAGACGATGACGGAGGAGTATATGAGTGGTACGATGATCTTGGAGTACTGGTACATACAGGTCCGGCTTTTACCACGCCAACCCTGGCTGCTACGACTACTTATTATGTACAGAATGCTGCGCTTACTCCTTTTATCAATAAAAGTGTAGCCTTGTCCAGTGCAAGTGATCCAGTGGCGGGTGGCAGTGCTGCTTCACAGGGAACAGGATTACCCAAAGCGGTGAACTGGCTTAACTTTACTGCCAATTCGGATTTTACATTTACCCGGGTTACCTGTGCAGTCAATGTGACTGCAGCTGCCTGGGCTACGTCAAGGGTATCGTTAACGATTCATGATTATACGACTGGTACTTCATTTACCAAAGATTCCACGGTGATAGCTCCCATGACTCCGGGCGCACAGAATTTTTACCTGAGCTTTAACTATCCGGTGGTGGCGGGCCATTCGTACCGGATCAGTTACGAAGGGCAAAACAGTGCCGGTGGATTAGGTGGGAACATTGAGGCAATCATGTTCTGGAACCTTGTCAATATTACTCCTACCCCTTATCATATTACGAACCATCCGGAAGTGGATATTACGCATAATGACGCCCCGCCGCAGCGATATCCCGGTATGTTTGACTGGCGAATTACAGTAGGAGCTCCGGCGTATACATGCGGTCGTACTCCCGTGACGGCACTGTCTGTCACTCCGCCTTGTTATCCTCCTCATACTGTTTCCGTCACGCCTTCAGCTACCACTACGTTGTGTGAAGGAGAAGATCTGACGATCACCGGAACGGCTGACCTGTCCGGTTTGACGCCTACCAACGGAGATTATTATTATAGCTGGTACAGAGGAACTACGCTTGTATCGGCAGCTTCTACCACCTATGCAGATCTTGCCCTGACAGGGCTTACCCCGGCAGACGCAGGAGTTTATACCTTACGGGTAGAAGATGGTAATACAGGAACTTTACCGGTTTGCTATCGGGAGGCTTCAGTATCGGTGGTGGTCAATGCTACGATCGTTTCCGGCGGAGTGGCGACGAGCCAGACGATCTGTCAGGGAAATTCCGCCAATCCGTTTACCAGTACGACCGATGGTTCTGGAGGAGATCTGACCGTTCCTGCGGTATACCAATGGCAGTCTTCGCCGGATGGTACGACGGGCTGGACAGACTTATCCGGAGCTACCGCCAGCACCTATGATCCGGGAGCGATTACTACGACCACGTACTACCGTAGAAATTATTCAAGAGGGACTTATTGTACCATGGAATCTTCCAACGTGGTTTCTGTAACCGTAAACCCTGCTCTGACTGCCGGTGCGATCGATGCCAGCCAGACCATTTGTACCAATACGGCACCGGTTCCCCTTACGGAAACAGTGGCTGCTACAGGTGGTACGGGAGTTTATACTTATCAATGGGAGTCTTCTGCCAACGGTACTTCCGGCTGGACAAATGCTTCAGGAGCATCGACGGCGGCAGGATATACCCCGCCGGTCCTTACGGAAACAATTTATTACAGACGGATCGTCTCTTCGGGGACTTGTACTTCTCTGGCTTCCAACGTTGATACCATCACTGTTCTCCCCACAGTGACACCTTCTGTATCCATTTCACATTCGGGACTGGTGTGCGTGGGCGGAAATGCTACCTTTACTTCTACTACTTCCGGCGGAGGAACTTCTCCTGTATACCAGTGGTATCTGAACGGAGCTCCTGTGGGAACCAACAGTGCTACTTACAGTAATAGTGCTCTTGCCAACGGTGATCAGGTTCAGGTAGAGATGACAACGTTCCCGGTTATAAGCTGTGCGACCGCTCCGGACGCGCTATCCAATATCATTACCATGACGGTAAGACCAGTACCTACTCCTCAGATCACCGGAAATGATACTACGTTTTGTTCGGGTAGTACGGTAACGTATACCGCTATTACAGGATCCGGACAGCTCACGTGGCACAGAGATGGACAGCCGATTTCCGGGATTGGGACTTCCTGGATCAGTATCGGAACCTCCGGGGTATATACTGTAACGGAAGATAATGGAGCGTGTGCTGCTACTTCTGCACCGGTCACGGTGACCGTATTACCTACTCCTGTGGCTGATGCGGGTCCGGATCAATACCTGGAAGATGGTACTCCTACCACGTTGAATGCCTCCGGAGGAGCTGTTTATCAATGGATCCCGGCAACCGGGCTAAGCGATCCCAATATTGCCAATCCTTCGTTGATAGCCGGCAATACCATCACCTATACGGTCAGGGTATTTGATGTTACGCAGACTTGTTTTTCTGTGGATGAGATGACGTTGCATGTCGCCAAACTGATCGATGTTCCTAACGCCATCACTCCCAACGGAGATAACAATAATGATACCTGGGAAATCAGAAACATCCAAAGTTATCCTAATTGTGTAGTGGAAATCTACAACCGCTGGGGAGCCCTGGTATGGAAGTCGAACGGGTATTCGGTGGAATGGGACGGTACCAATTACCGGAACGGAGAAGTGCTGCCAGACGGCACGTATTTCTATATTATTGATTTAAAAAGCAGAGTATTTGCCGAACCCTATACGGGTTATATTCAAATCGTGAAATAAATTTTCAGGGGAAATGAGTAAAAAGATCGGGAGATGGTTTTAAAAGAGAACGGAATGAAAAAGATTTATTTGTCGGCAGGGATTGTTCTGACAACGGTTATGATGGCGATGGGGCAGCAGAAAGCGCAGTTTACCCAGTATATGATCAATCCTTTTTTATACAATCCTGCCGTGTCGGGTACAGAAGGATATACCGACATAAGAGCGGGATACAGAAAACAATGGGTAGGGTTTGAAGGCTCACCCCGTTCTGTGTACCTGAGTGCGCATACGAACATCGGGCGATCAAGAGTGGTCAATGACAGGATCCGGAATAAGAAAAACGGCTTTCATGGCATAGGAGCAGTCATCACGAACGATGAGATCGGGGCCACCAGCACTACTACACTTGGAGTAGCTTATTCCTATCATGTGAAACTTTCCAAGACATGGTTTGCCTCGTTGGGGGCGATGACCGGGTTGCAGCAATATTCACTGGAAAGCAGCAAACTTACCACTGCCTCTGGCGGGGATGCGGCCATCAATGGATTTTCCAGCCGTTCCCTGGCCGATATCAATATCGGGGGATGGGTGTATTCGGATAAGTTTTTTGCAGGAGCTACCATGATACAGGTTGTCCCTCAGCGGCTATACAATATGGCGACCAATGCCATTGAAAAAGGAAGATCTGTCCATCATTACATGGTCATCGCCGGGTACAGGGTTCCGCTGGGAAATGATTTCACCTGGATCCCTTCAGTTTGTTTAAAGGCAGTTTCTCCTGCCCCGGTTTCCTTTGATTTCAATTCGAAGATCCGGTATAAAAATTTAGGCTGGATAGGAGTATCGTATCGTCATAAAGATGCCGTAGCAGCCATGATCGGAATCATTATCAACGATACCTTTGACTTTAGCTACTCCTATGATTATACTACCAGCCGTATCAGACAGTTCAGCGGCGGTTCACACGAGGTAGTGGTAGGATACCGGTTAAGAACGAAACAGCAGGTACTTTGTCCTTCCAATTTCTGGTAGAAATATCAACCGGGAAGAGTAAAAATCCGTTCTGTTTTTTATACATTGGACATATAAAAAACAGAACGGATTTTTTAAGAGAAAAAGTGTTACCGGACAGGCTTTAAATAATTAAGATACCAATGTATTCCGAATTGGTCCAGCACGCAAACCAGGTTAGTGTCAATCGTTGTTTGAAAAAAATCAAACGTTACTTCTCCGTTTCTCTTTAATTTTTCAAATACAGCTTTGTGCTCTTCTGCATTGTCAAAGTTTACCGTCATCCCAATACTGTTTCCGTGATACACTTCTTCTTTTTCAAATCCGTCTGAAATATAAAAGTGAATATTTTCGGCTTTGAATTCGGCGTGGGCGATCTTGTTTTTATAGGCTTCTGAAACCTGGTAAGGAGTTTCAGAATAACGTTGCACGAGCAGAATTGTACCCAGAAAGCATTCCTCATAAAATTTTAAGGCTTCTTCTGTCCGTCCTTTGATGGTGAAATAGGCTACTAATGTTTTCATCTTATTTAGGTTATGATTGAAAGGAATTTCATGAGTAGCATTTACTCCGGTGATTGATTCCTTTTATAGCAAAGGTGATTGTTTGAAACAGTAAAAAATTGAACGAAGTGGCTATTTTACACTCTTCGAAGGCAAAATTCCAAAGGCTTTAAAATAGGTTCGTGTAAAATGTGCCTGATCGGCAAAGCCGCCGGAGTAGGAAGAATCAGTAAGGCTTTGGTGGAGGTAGATCGCCTTCAGCGATTTGACGAGTTTGGTGTATAGTACAAATTCCCGGAACGATATTCCTGTCTGTTGTTTAAAAAGATGTGAGAACCTGGAAGAGGACAAGTGGATCGCTTGGGATATTTCCTTCAGAGTAGGGTTGGAGGTATGCCGGATGGATACGATCGAATGCGCTATCCTGGGATCTATCGTATAGGTTGGAGAGTGTGTTCCGGTTTCCCGGATAATTTTATTGATTATTTCTTCCGTATGAGTTTCGTTGTTTTCATATCCATGAAACCAGTTTTGTACTAGCCTGGTAATACTTTTTATCTGTAGCGGGTTCAGTATTTTACAAGGAGATTCTTTGTCGGTCAGGCTTAGCCCCTGGCTAGAAAACGGTTCGATATGTATAAAGGCGACATAGCCTCTTCCCGGAAGAGTAAATTTACGGAAGGTGTTGGGTTGGATCAGGACCCCGGTACAGGAGAATTCTGTCTGTTCACACTGAAGAAGAAAAGGATCTGAAAGGGATACGGCGATGGTAACGGCCTGATGCAGATGTCTTCCGGTTTGAATATCAGTTCCGATATAGATTCCCCCGATATCCGAAAATCCTATTTTTATTTTTTTTCTCATCGGTATGATGATGTTGGAGTATGGTCAGAGGCGCTCAGTTGAATTTCGCTGTCTTATTTATCATGGGATTTTCTGTTGATTTTTGCTCCTGAAGGAGACCGGAATATTAAAGTCCTTTTTTCCCTTCAGCCCAATACGGATATGTTTTGATCTGCCTGGAATCAATTCCTTTTTCAATCAGATTTTTTCTCAACTGCTGGATCGATTTGGCCCTTCCGGTAAGATAGAAACAAATTTCTTTTTTGTCTGTTCCCCATACAGATTCTGAGCGGTTAAGCCATTCGACGGAAGGTTTAGCCGGATGTTCAAAAGAACTTTCTACCGCTATTGTTTCCGGAAAGTTCAGGTATTGTACCCAATCCAGATGCTCTTTGTTGAGTTCTGCTAACCCAAAGTAATGTTGATTGTTTTTTCGAATAGCCTGTTCCATACAGACCATCAACCCTAGTGAGGTCTCGTCTCCGAATACAAAATGTTTTTTGTATTCGGGCTGGTAACTCATTTTTCCTCCGGGGCCCATTAGTTTCAGGGTGTCGCCGTTTTTCAGGTTCTCAGCCCACTTGCTTCCCACTCCCTGGTCGTGCAGATAAAAAATGATCTCACAGATTTTTTTCTCCGGATCGTACAGGGAAGGAGTATAATGACGGTAATCAGTATCTGACACCCGGAATTCCACTACGTTTGCAGCTACGAAACCGGAGAAGTTGAGTTCGCCTTCCAGTCGTACCAGTTTCAATTGCGGAGTATAATATTCAGTGTGTGTGACGGTCACAGGATGAAAGTATTTGGAGGAAACTTTTTCCATCGTATCCGCTAACCATTTGGGGACTCTCGGCATAACACAATATGTTTTAGTTTGTAAAGATAGTTAGACTGTACCGGATTAATTTCAGGATACAAGATGCCTGATTCAAGAGAAATAAGAGATCAATTGGCTAGCCCATCCGGAACAGACCTGCCAGGGGGCGAACACGAATATTCTGTAGTGATTTCTGAATTCCTGTTTCTACTTTATCGGTCATCCAGGAGTCGTATCAGATGTTAATCCGGGACAGTCTAAAGATATTAAAAAGATGCTGTTTAGAATAATTGTAAATAATAATATTCGTATTGCGACGCTATATTTTGAGTAAAGGACTGATCGGGAGCTATATAAAAAAAACGCTGGGAGGTCTATTATTACTGGTATTTTAGTATTGATCATACCGGGGAAAAAGTAAGAGGAACGAAAAGTACGATAATTTCAGTCATGAAAATTCTTCACTGGTTTCAAAAGTCAAAAGCGGTCTGCTCATCCTGTCCTGATGAATAAAAAAATGAAGCGGAAATATTTTAGAGAAAACCGCTCTGTCTTTTTTGTTCAGAAAGAGCAGTTGCTTCATGAGGGAGGAGGTATAAAAACAGGAAAAGAGCCGGCGGATTCCTCTCTTCCGTTTTCAGTTCCTTCGGTATTGGCAGAACACAATAAAATCCCGTATCTTATCAAATATAATTGGGGATTGTTTATGACAAAGAAAATTTTAATCATAGGAATTTTTCTGGTGGCAGCAGTACTTCTGCTGTTTTATTGGGTATTGAGCTCAAAGTCCAAAGAGGTATCGGCATTGTCTCCTTTTTCTTCCTGGATCGGTAAGCCTGTAATACTTCAGCGGCCCATGATCGTAGTGCAGGTAAGCGAGATGGAAAGAACGCAGGAGGATTATACCTTATTGGAAGTGACACATCCTGCGTTGGATCAATATAAGCAGATCGATTCTCTTCCTCCGGGATCAGTTATTACATTTGACAAAGCCTTGCTGGTAAAAGCTGCGGTAAGTGGTTCCTCAACTATTTATATGATCGGCCGGATTAAGGATCCCCGTCAGGGAAATGAATATCCGTTCGCCTATTCCTGGGGGGAATTTCATTTCTTATTTCAGGAGAACCCCTATTGGACCTTTCCGATAGCTCCATGGCAGCTATCGGCCGATACAACGCATTATCATTTGCCGGAAATTCCTTCTTTCTGAACGTTTTTTTAGGATAGAAAAATTATTTTGAGGAAGTTCATTCTATCCATTCCTTTTTTCTTTTTAGGTTATAAAAAATATTGGCTTTAGCCTATAATTTGGTGCGGTCCATGGCTTGTTCCCTGACGATAGTCCTCAACTTTATATTAAAAACGGTAAAGTTATGATAGGAGAATACAGTTCTATTATTCCCCTCTTGTGTCATTCAATAACCGAAGCGTTTCCCCCTTGTGCAGCTGTTCGTGCGCTGGCGGAGGGGGCCAGGGGGAGGTTGATTCCTTAAGTTGAAGGCTATGGTTTCCTTACGGGCTATAAGTGTCTTTTCATGGGACAATCCATGGGGGTAGGCCCCGTTTCGTTTTGAGCAGGAAAGCTCTTCAATAACTGTCATAAGGTTTTTTAGACTAGCTACCCAATTGATCTCTTATTTCTCTGGAATCAGGCATCTGAAAGGATCTGAAAATTACTCCGGTACAGTCTACAGGTTTTAATGTGTTGCGGTGATCGCTCTGTATTCGTTGGCCTGCTTGTCACTTTTTGTGTTATAACCTTTAGTAATATCCTATAAAATATAATGATTGGCAACCTTATCGGTTTATTACGAGCTTTGTATCGTATCAGGGAGCTCCGGTACAGAAACAGTTTAAAATAAATAAAAGTAATGGTCACAACAGATATATGTATAATAGGAGCCGGTCCGGTAGGATTGTTTGCCGTGTTTGAAGCAGGATTATTAAAAATGCGCTGCCATCTGGTGGATGTGTTGCCACAGGTGGGAGGGCAGCTATCCGAGATCTATCCTCAGAAACCGATCTACGATATTCCTGGATATCCTACGATCAAAGCACAGGAGCTGATCGATAACCTGATGCTTCAGATAGCTCCTTTCAAACCTACGTTTACACTGGGGGAAAGAGTAGAGTCTATAGAAAAGCAGGAAGACGGTTCTTTGCTGCTGACAACTTCTGATCATACAAAAATACATTGCCAGGTGGTGGTGATCGCAGGAGGGTTAGGATGTTTTGAACCCCGCAAACCGGAGATCGCAGGCCTGGATCAATACGAAGGAAAAGGAGTCGCCTACATGGTAAAGAATCCTGAAACGTTCCGGCAAAAAGATATTGTTATTGCCGGAGGAGGTGATTCTGCACTTGACTGGACGGTCTACCTGGCAGAAGTAGCGAGGAAGACAACACTGGTTCACCGCAATGAAACATTTCGCGGAGCACCGGATACCGTAGAAAAAGTGCATACCCTTGCCAGGGAAGGAAGAATAGAGTTGTTGCTGCAATCCAATGTAATAAGCCTGGGAGGGAAAGACCACC
>CAYTGJ010000066.1:10006-12243 GCA_964437245.1 uncultured Chitinophagaceae bacterium | reverse complement strand
CACCTGGAGGAACTTACCATATTGTCTGGCAAAGATACCCGTACGTTCGGAGCGGACTATTTCATCCCTTTGTTTGGATTAAGTCCCAAGCTCGGACCGATCGCCCACTGGGGATTGAACATACAGAAAGCAGCGATCGAAGTGGATACCACTGACTATTCCACCAACGTGGAACGCATTTATGCGATCGGAGATATCAATACTTATCCGGGGAAACTGAAACTGATTCTCACAGGATTTCACGAAGCAGCCATGATGTGCCAGAGTGCTTTTAAATATGTGTATCCGGATCAGCACCTGAGTTTTAAATATACCACTGTAAACGGAGTGAATGCTTTCTAGGTATTCAGTGAATTATTGGGAGCTTAAAATTTGAACGATCATGATACAGATTACGATAGAAGACAGAACCGGAGAGCGAAAAGGAATTGAGATACCGGAAGGGATTAATCTTAGCCTGATGGAATTATTGAAAGCATCTGAGTATGACATATTAGCCACCTGCGGCGGCATGGCGCTTTGTGCTACCTGTCATGTGGAGGTCCTGGAAGGAGGAGAGGAGTTACCGCCGCTGAGCGATCCCGAACTGGATATACTGGATACGTTGCCGGATGCTTCTCCCCGGAGCCGGCTGGCTTGCCAGTTGCGTCTTCATGAATCAATGACAGGAACCGTGTTTAAAATACGAGGCGAAGAGGTCTGATGCTGAGAAATAGGTTTCTTTTATAAAGACGATACCTGTATGTTCGATTCAAGATGCTAGATATAAGATAGATATAGGAGTTTGTGAAATTGCAGCGGAAGATTCTTATCCCTCCCCAAAAGCAGGCTCCGCCAACAGTCTTGTTTCTCTGGGATCCTGTATCGGGCATCTTGTATCCTTTACTGGAAAAGGTTCAACAGTATATATAATGGTATACTACTGCGTGAAAATCCCCTGCCGGAAAATATAGTCCAGCATTAGTAGTGAGAAAAAAATGTGCAAAATGATGTAGTGCACTATGTTCATTCTTCATTCTATTTTCCGGTAGGCGTTATAGTCAATATGTTTTATTGTTTTAGAAAAATTATTTTGTTGGCAACCAGTAACTATTGTATTTCTTATGTCCTATAAATCCTGGATCATTCCTTCTGCGCCTAAGTATATATACGGTTTCACGCATCCGTAATTCACTCAGAAATGTTTTTGAAAAAAAATGATTTTCGTCATTTTTTTAAGTTAATTCAGAGAAAAAATTTGTTCCTGAAATTAGAATTTCTACTTTAGTAAAGTATAATCTGTACCCACTTTTAGAATAGTTTGATAGCGATCCTTTTTATTTTTTGACTCCTTTCAAAAGTCAACAGATTAAAAAAAAACGAACTACATAAGAATCCAATAAATGGTTTACAATGAGCTGCTACAAGGTTAGCTCAGGTATCCATAGCTTAAAATTTGACCTATAGTCTTCAGGAGTATAAAGCCATTTACTTTTCGAACGATTCAATTCCTGGTCGGATTTGTCAGAATAATTTTAGATGTAATTATTTATTCAGGTCATATTTTTTCACAACAACAATTTTATTTTATGATGACAAACGTTATTAAAGAACCTATTGCGATTACAGGTGTGGGATGCAGGTTTCCTGGAAACATTACCGGTGCGGATTCTTTTTGGGAGTTTCTTAAAAAAGGAGGAGATGCGATTACAGAAGTGCCGCAGGACCGTTGGGAAGTAGAATCTTTTTACGATCCCAATCCAGACAAGGCGGGAAAGATCAAGAATAAAAAGGGAGGATTTTTAAAAAGTGTTGACGAATTCGATGCAAGGTTTTTTAATATTTTTCCAAACGAAGCACAGCGTATTGATCCTCAGCAACGTTTGCTGCTCGAAGTAACGTATGAGGCGATGGAAGATGCGGGAATACCGCTGGACGTTTTCTCCGGTTCGAAAACCGGGGTGTATATGGGAGTCTTTATGAACGATTACTGGGATATTCAGGCCTCTTCCCTTCAGCGTGACCAGATCAGTCCGCATGTTCCGATGGGCGTATCCCTTACTGCGATCGCCAACCGTCTGTCTTACGTATTTAATCTGAAAGGCCCGAGTATGACCATTGATACGGCATGCTCTTCATCACTGGTATGTGTACACCTGGCCTGTCAGAGTATCTGGAATGGAGAAAGTGAGCAGGCCTTGGCCGGAGGAGTCAATCTGATCCTGAGACCGGAGTCTTCTATCATGATGTCCAAAGGA
>CAYTGJ010000066.1:0-9996 GCA_964437245.1 uncultured Chitinophagaceae bacterium | reverse complement strand
GGAAATTTTCTGTCGCCGGACGGATATTGCAAATCTTTTGACAGCCGTGCGAATGGCTATGTACGGAGCGAGGGATCAGGAGTGATCGTATTAAAACCTTTGTCAAAGGCCCTGGCTGATGGAGATCAGATCTATGCCCTGGTAAAAGGATCTGCGGTAAACCAGGATGGACATACGGAAGAAGGATTTACCGTGCCGAGTGCGGCAGCGCAGGTGGAAATGCTGAAGACTGCTTATGCCAATGCAGGTGTGGATCCCGCCCGGGTCGTATATGTGGAAGCTCATGGCACCGGTACTCCGGTGGGAGATCCTATTGAGACCAGTGCTTTTGGGCAGGTGATCGGGGCTGGAAGAAAAGAGGACGATCCTTGCGTGATCGGTTCTGTGAAAAGTAATATAGGGCACCTGGAAGCTGCCGCTGGTATCGCAGGAATGATCAAGCTTGCCCTGATCATGAAAAACCGGCAGATCCCCGCAAACCTTCATTTTATAAAACCGAATCCTAAAATTCCTTTTGATCAATACCGTTTGAGAGTTCCGGTTGAGCTCGAAAATATAGAAAAGACAGAAACTGTCTACGGAGGAGTAAATTCCTTTGGCGCAGGAGGAACCAATGCGCATGTGGTACTGGAAGCATATCAGGCGCCAGAGAAGGAAGAAAAAAAGGACAGCGTGACGGAACGTGCATTCCTGTTTACGGTCTCAGGAAAGACCAGGGAAGCACTGGTCGCCAACGTACAGGCCTATATTCCTTATTTGCAAACTACCGGGGAAGCGTTCAACGATATATGCTACACGAGTGTTCTGAGAAAATCAGCACTCGAACATAAACTTACTATTACCGCCCGCTCGAAAGACGAAGTGGTTTCCTGTCTGGAAGCATTTTTAAAGGAGGAGACCAGGCCTGTGATGGTGTATAGCCAGACGGAAAAAAGAACAAAGCCGAAGATCGGTTTTGTTTATTCCGGTCAGGGACCTCAATGGCATGCGATGGGTCAGGAATTATTGGCCAGTTCTCCCGTATTCAGAAAGGTGGTATTGGAGATCGAAGTATTGTTTAAAAAAATAGCCGGATGGTCCTTGCTGGAAGAAATGAGTAAAGACGAAGCTTCCTCAAGAGTAAGCGATACGCGCATTGCCCAGCCGGCGATCATGGCGGTACAGATAGGGTTGACCGAAGTATGGAAATCCTGGGGGATAGAAGCTGACGGATATGTTGGTCATTCGATCGGAGAGGTGGCTGCCGCATATGCTGCCGGTTCCCTGACATTGGAGCAGGCGGTGGAGGTGATCTATCATCGAAGCCGCGGACAAAATAAGGCTACTGACAAAGGTAAAATGCTGGCAGTAGGCTTGTCGCATGCAGAAGCCTTAAAAGCAATTGCAGGGTATGAAGAGACGGTTTCCATTGCAGCCGTGAATGGTCCGAACATGGTGGCACTGGCGGGAGACGCAGCTCCCCTGGAGATAATTGATGACCGCTTACAGGAGCAGGATGTTTTCACCAGGTACCTGAAGGTGAATGTTCCTTTTCACAGCCATCATATGGAACCGCTTAAAGAGGAACTGATTCAGTCGTTGCTTCATCTTCAGCCGAAGAAAACCTCCCGTCCTCTGTATTCAACTGTTTCCGGAAAACTGGAATCAGGGGAACACCTGGTCAGCGAATACTGGTACCGGAATGTACGGGAGACCGTATTCTTCAGTGACGCCATTCAGGAGATGATCAAGGACGAATACGATCTGTTTATTGAGATTGCGCCGCATCCGATTCTTTCGGTGGGGGTCAATGAATTATTTTCGATAAATAAGATCAGGCATGGGCTTATTGTTCCTTCTCTTCGAAGAGGGTCGGACGAAGAGCTGACTCTGCAATATTCTCTTGGGCTCCTGTATAATCATGGATACCAGGTAAACTGGAAAATGTTTTTCGGAGAAGAAGTACATTTTGTTAAAACACCGGTCTATCAGTGGCAGCATCAATCGTACTGGTATGAAACAGAAGCGCATCGTCGTATGCGTGCCGGCAACCAGGAATATGTATTTATTAATCAAAAGAAAAAATCGGCCATCGGTGATTATTGTGAGCTTTGGGAACTGAACCTGAATAAATCTACTCACGTATTCCTGGACGATCATAAGGTAGAAGGGACGATCGTATTTCCGGGTACCGGACATCTGGAAGCGGCAATTCAGGTAGGGAAGACGAGTCTTGGAGAAAATTTCTCTCATCTGGAAGATATAGCATTGGAAGCGGCTCTCTTCCTCCCGGAAGAAGGAGAAGCTCCGGAAGTGAGACTGGAGATCTCCAACGATGAAGGGAATTATACGATCTGTAGTCGCCCTAAGTACAGCGACGATGCTTCCTGGATCAGGCATTCGAAAGGAAGAATAGTATCCGGGAAGCTTCCGGAACGCTCTTCTGTATTCCCGTTAGAGGAAGTACGAAATCGTGTTACAGAAGCTGTTTCAATTTCAGATTTTTATTTCGAGCTGAAAGAAGGAGGACTGAATTATGGGGAAACATTCCGGTGCGTTCAGAAGATATGGACCTCTCCCGGAGAAGTACTCGGGGCGTTAACGCTTCCGGAAGCGTTGTCCTACGAAGCTCCTTTTTTCTTTTTCCATCCCGCCTTACTGGATGCCTGTTTGCATACATTGTTTGCTTCACGCAAAAGTACTCCGGAGGAGAAAAGAGGAATTTATCTGCCGGTGCATATTGAGGAATACAGATTTTACCAGAAACCAGGTAAGCATGTGTGGACCTATATCGATGTAACAGAGGCCAGTGCAGCCTACCTGAAGGGGAATTATGTGATCCTGAACGAGGATGGCTCAATAGTAGCGGAGATACGTGGCCTGAGCTGCAAATATATTGAAGGGTCGAGAGCCGAGCAGAAGGGAGATCTTTACAAAGGAATGTATGCGTATGAATGGGAAATAGCGGAGCAGTCTTTTGAACAATCTTCTTCTCCGAAATCCTTGTCTTATCTTTTGCTGGCTGATACAGGAGGGCAATACAAATATACGGAACAGCTTTTGAAACAACAGGGGCATCATGTTTTTCTGGTGCGGAAGGGCGATGTGTTTGGCAACGGACTCCCGGATGAGTTAAGAGTGAATCCTGGGAACAGAGAGGACCTGGAACAGATATTTTCCTATCTGGGCAGTCATCATGTGGAGTATGACAGGATTGTCAGTTTCTGGCCGCTGGATGTAGTCATGAAAGAACCGCTGGATTCAACAGCGATGAAAAAACAACAGGCTGACTTTACGGCTTCGGTGTTAAATCTGCTGAAGGCGATTACCGCCCAGCCGAAGGAACCGGAAGTGTATTTTATTACCCAACACCTGGAATGTATTGATCAGGAAGATCGTATTGACGTGAGCCAGTCAGCACTGTACGGTTTTGGAAGGGTAATGATGAACGAATATCCTTTTATTCCGCTGAGCCTTATTAATATAAGTACTCATCCGGAAAAGACCGACTGGGATACGTTGGGGACTATTCTCGGAGCAGCACGGAAAAAATTGGTTCCTGAACTGGCGGTTCGAAAAGAGAAGGTCTATTTCAGAAAACTTAAGCCGGTGGCAGAATCGGAATCGGAAGAAGTATTTTCGGAAGAATACAAAGCACAAGGAACTCCTTTCCGTCCGAATGTGGAAGAATACGGACTGATGGACAGTATAAAGTTCAGGAAATTCCGTCGTAGCAAACCGGTGGGGAACGAAGTGGAAATAGAAGTTCGTGCGGCCGGATTAAATTTTAAAGATGTGATGAATGTGATGGGCCTGCTGAGCGATGAAGCGACAGAAGGAGGAGTAGCCGGCAAGCATCTGGGGTTGGAGTGTGCGGGTGTTGTGACTGCCGTGGGTCCGGATGTGAAAGATATTAAGGTGGGAGAGGAGGTAATGGCCTGGGCTTCCGAGTCCTTTTCCGGTTATACTATTACCCGGGAAAACTGTGTGATCCCCAAGCCGGGCTCTCTTTCTTTTGAAGAGGCCGCTGCCACCACGGTTACTTTCCTTACGGCACATTATTCGCTGAATTATCTGGCAAGGCTCGCTCCGGGAGAGAAGGTACTGATCCATTCGGCCACAGGAGGAGTAGGGCTGTCGGCCATACAAATGGCCCGGTTGCAGGGAGCAGAGATCTATGCTACTGCAGGAACGGAAGAGAAACGAAGCTTGCTGAAATCAATGGGGATCCATCATGTATTTGATTCAAGAAGCACCGCTTTTGCAGAAGAAATACTGAAGGTTACAGAGGGAAAAGGAGTTGATGTGGTGCTCAATTCCCTTTCAGGAAAAGCGATCGCACAAAGTATTAAATGTATGGCTCCCTTCGGAAGGTTCATTGAAATAGGGAAAGCGGACATCTACAGAGATGCTAAGCTGGCGCTGAAACGTTTTGGGAATAATCTTTCGTTTCATGCAGTAGACCTGGACCGGTTGATGTGGCAGCGTCCTGCACTGGGGAAAAAGCTTTATGCTGAAGTCGGTGCACTGCTTCTGGAAGGGGAAATTAAACCGGAGTACATTCGCTCGTACCCTGTGCAGCAGCTTTCCGAAGCATTGGCACAGTTGAGCAAAGGAACCCATATCGGGAAACTGGTGGTTTCGATGAATGAAGGTCCTCTTCGTGTATACCGGGAGAAAACATTGAGCCTGGATCCGGAAGCCAGCTATCTGGTGACAGGAGGAGCCAGTGGCTTTGGTCTGGAACTGGCAGTATGGCTTGCTCAGAAAGGAGCCAGACATTTAATACTTGTCAGCCGGAGTGGTTGTAAGACGGATTACGACAGACAGGCGGTGGATACCATGAAACAGAACGGAGTACAGGTAAGTCTGTTCAACCTGGACATTTCCCGTTATGAAGAAGTATCGCTGCTGATGGAAAAACTCCGGAAAGACTATCCTGTACTGAAAGGAATAATACACAGTGCGGCAGTACTTCGTGATGCCACTCTTCAGAATATGGACGAGGAACGATTCAACAGTGTATACGATCCTAAGGTAATGGGAGCATGGAATTTTCATCTGGCAACACATGATCTTCCAATGGATTTTTTCCTGATGCTCTCTTCTATTTCCTCCATTTTCGGATTGCCCGGACAATCAAATTATTCTGCCGCGAATAATTTTCTGGATAAACTATCACAGTATCGTCAGCAGCAGGGATTAAATGCTTGTTCGGTAAACCTGGGAGTGCTGGGAATGTATGCCGGGATGTCCAAAGAAGGAGAGGCGGTACTGAACGTACTGGCCAACCAGGGATGGATGCCGCTTAGCCTGACACAGGTTACACAAAAGATTGAAAATATTCTGATCCAGCAGCCTGCTTACCGTATGGCAGCCAATCTTGATTGGAAACGATTCAAAGATTTTTTCACACACCTTCAGCAGGATGCCCGTTTTGAGGAAGTGATCCGGATGGAATCAGGTGCTAAGAACGGAGGAGTGAAAGGTGGAGCTACCTTAGCCGATCAGTTGCTTGCACTTGAGGAGTCGCTCAGGAAAAATTTCCTTCAGGAAAAAATTGCCGAAGCTCTTGCTAAGATTCTGGGTACTTCGGTGGATCGTCTGGACGTGAATACCTCTGTGTCGAAGATCGGATTGGATTCCCTGATGTTA
Organism: uncultured Chitinophagaceae bacterium; assembly: GCA_964437245.1. Taxonomy (GTDB): domain Bacteria; phylum Bacteroidota; class Bacteroidia; order Cytophagales; family Cytophagaceae; genus JANYCO01. Next base: position 4,362 of record CAYTGJ010000066.1, on the reverse strand, counting down.
AACCAGCTTCGCAACTGGATACAACAAAAGATGGAGATCAATTTTCCATTGATGAGAATTGCTAAAGGACCAAGTATTGTGGAACTGTCGGAACAGTTGCTGGAAGAATTGTATAAGTTATCAGCAGCTCCTTCTGAGGAGTTACAGGATAGTTCCGGAATAGGAGTTTCCGAGGATATCGAGATGGCCAACGATTGGCTGGTGAGAAAGAAAAATACCAGCGGCAGACCGGTCCAGACCCGTGTCTTCTGTATTCACCCTGTGGGAGCCGGTGCTTCTATGTTCAGTCACTTTATGTACAATGTTCCGGAGCATATTGAAGTCATGGCCTTCCAGTTGCCAGGCAGAGAAAACAGGGCCGGAGAACCTTATTTTGAACAGGTCCCGTTGCTCATCGAACAGATGGCTCTGGCGATGAAACCTTACCTGGATGTTCCTTTTATTGTAATGGGACATAGTTTTGGAGGGATCCTCGGATATGAGCTGATCCGGTACCTGAAAGATACGTATGGACAAAGCCCGTTGCGTCTGTTTATTTCCGGTACTATTGCTCCGCAGCTTACCAGGAAATGGAAAGAACGGGACGTCATCAGCCAGACGGCTGTGTTTACCAATTCAGAAGAGCGGTTACTATCGCTGATGAGCTATATCGACGATGTGGAGTTTCTGAAAAAGATTTTGCCGGTCATGCGTAAAGACATGCCGCTGATCATGAACTATCAGTATCAGGAAACGGGAAAGCTGGATATTCCGATCACTGCTTATGCGGCTGATAAAGACGAAGTGGTACATGCTTCTGAAGTAGCTGGCTGGGCAGAACAGACTGCGGTTGATTTTGAACTGGAAGTAGTACCGGGAGATCATTGGTTTCTAAGTAGAAACAGAGATCAGATCCTGGAGAAGCTTACAGAAGTATCAGGAAAAGAATTTGTAGTATAATATAAATGTAACCGGGGGAGCGATACTGCTTCTCCGGTTTTAATCTTTACATGATATGCTGGACGACACAATAGAAAAAGAAACCCTGATAAAGGTATTTGACTTGACCTTGATACGTGAAAATAGAGTCTACCAAGGAGCATTTGGAATCACCAATATAGAGTACGAAGTATTGGAAAGCCAGAAAGAGAAAATACTGGGAAATGATGAAATGATCTTTTTTCAGGCATTGCCGGATGCCAGAAGTAAAGACTCTTATCTGAGAAGCCGTTTTATCAGTAAAATGGTGCTTGCAAGGCATATGGGGCAGGAGGACTTTACCAAGATCGGGATACGGCATGGGGTCTTTCATCAGCCATTGGTAGCGGGAACGAATCATATCAGTATTTCCCATACGGGCAATTATGCTGCCTGCCTGGTATTTCCGGACGAACATCCGATGGGATTGGATATAGAGAAGGTGACAGACAACGCTGTAGAAGCGATCGGCTCTCAGCTTACGGAAAAAGAAAAGATGCTGGCAGGTGATCTGTCCGGTAAAAAAGAATATGTATATACCCGGTTCTGGACCACTAAGGAAGCACTTTCAAAAGTGTTGAAGACCGGGCTCATGATCCCATTTCAGCTTCTGGAGGTCAAAAGCGTGATGAAGGAACATGAATACGATGTGTCTTACTTCAGGAATTTTATACAATATAAGTCCGTTTCATTCCGGATGGGAGAGCAGGTCATCAGCGTAGTGTTGCCGGCGGAAACAAATTTTAATGCAAAACAAATAAATACAATTAACAATAAATTTTAATTAAACCATGAGTGCAGTTGATACGATTTTATATGCGGGATTAAAAGAAGATATGCCTGAGTATTTAAAAAGAAGAGTGTTCCCTACCAATTTGATCAGTCTTCTTTTGTTGTTTGGGATAGCGTTGCCTTTTACCATTATTTCTGTTTTTTATTTTAGTTACCTCGCATTTTTCCCCGGTGTCGGAATGGTGGTTTGTGTAGCCGTAATGTGGCTCAATTTAAACGGAGCGATTTACTATTCAAGGTATATCATTTCGCTGCTTCCTATTTTATTGGGAGCGATCTACAATGCTTATCTGAGCAATGAAGGAGAACAGCCGCTTCCTGCACTGTATCTTATCGAGCTGAGTTTTACCATGATCCCTTTTGTGGTATTTGATCTGAGCGAGAGAAGTTCGTTGACCGTACTTTCTCTGATCTGTGCTGCTATTATCATTACATTTCCGGTGACGAATAACTGGTTTGTCTCCGAGATCGACAGTACTGTATTACGGACAGGATGGATGTCCAGTCTTACCATTTTCCTGGCTATTTTCACGGCCATCGGCTGTATCTGGGGACTGGCTTTACTGAATCAAAAAGCAGAAAAAGAAAGTGAAGATCTGATCGGGATCATGGAGGAAAAGAATAAAACACTGGAACAAAACGAATCTATCTTAAGAGATAATATCCGGAAAATTGAAGATGCACAACTGCTGGAACAGAATCGTAACTGGGCTACGGAAGGGATTGCGATGATCTCCGAAATATTAAGAGATTCCGATGTGGAGCATATCTATGATAAGCTGGTTTCCGGAATAGTCAAGTATATGAAAGCCAATCAGGCGGGATTTTATGTGGTAGACAAGGACGAGCAGGAATGCAAAATAAAACTGGCGGCCTGCTATGCGTATGAACGGAAAAAATATATCAACCAGGAATATCTGCCGAAAGAAGCCGGCTTGCTGGGCCAGGCGTACCTGGAGGGAGAACGTATTTACATGACGGAAATACCTGCCAACTACATGAAGATCACTTCCGGATTGGGAGGGCATGGCCCTACTTCTTTGATCATCATGCCACTGAAGGTAAACGATAGTATCGAAGGAATTATAGAAATCGCTTTTTTCAGGGAACTACAGTCTTTTGAGATCGATTTTCTTTCAAAGGCAGGAGAGGGGATCGCTGCTTTTATTCAGACAAACCGTATCAATGAAAAAACAACCTTGCTGCTGAGACAAACCCTGAATCAGGGAGAAGAAATGAGAGCCCAGGAGGAAGAACTCCGGCAAAACCTGGAAGAGATGGAAGCCATACACGAAGAGGCGAGCAGAAAAGAGGCGGAATACCTTCGTCAGATTGAAGAACTTACAAATACGATCCGACAGCAGGAGCAGAGAGCCGGCGGTGTTGCCAGTTAGGTTTTAGAATCTTTAAATAATCAGATACAAGATGCCTGATCCAGGATGCAAGATAAAATGATGCTCTTTGCATGAGAGGTAATCAGTAATGTTAGAAGAAACAAGGATTGGGATATCTGGAATCCGGCATCTTGTATTACACTGTATAGGGAATGAGCCCGATTATAAAATGGCCAGGGTCACTAAAATACCGGTCGAAGCAAATGCCAGTATAAAAAGATTGCAATACAATTTAGTTTTATTTTTTCTTACGTAGAATACAATGGATTCGATGCTGAAATAGTTAAAACAAATAAAGGTTACGGAGATAAATGCGTAGATCATCCCGAATCCCATAGGATCAGTTTTGCCATCCAGAATGATTTGGTACACCACTATAAATAACAGTGGAATGGCCAGTAGCCGGATGATGATATGGATGATCCAGTTTGTTTTATGTTCTTTCATCAGTGAATGGTTCTTTGGGTAGTGAAAACGTATCCCGAAACAATGTAAGTTAACTGGTTTTTTTTTGTTTCGTTAAACTAAGAATGACGATTGAGATGCCAAGTAGTTCAAATATAGCAAGGATGGCATAGCTGCCCCCGAAGTCATAGATCAGCTCAAATAATTTACTCAGCCTTAACGGGAGTCCGGTTTCTTCGAGTTCCCGGATATTGAAAAAACGATAAAAGCCATAAATAATGATCAGCCCTCCTATCAGAGGAGGCCATATTGATTCTTTTTTTTTGATATTTTCTTTCATGGTTCACAATAAGTTAAATGAACGATTATAGAGGTGTCAGCCACCTTGGAAATTTTATTCCACTTTAAAACTTGGGAAATCTATTTTCGGATAAAAATTTCGATAGACTTCAGTATTATAATGCAGGATAAAAGCATTGTCTATAATGGAAAAGTCATGTCCAAGGTTTCTTTTACTCATCCGGTTTTTGTCCGTTGTACGATCGGAAGCAGAATAAGAATGTAATTATTTTTCATGAAAAATGAAAGTAATCATAGTGAGGATTTTGAGATCATACTTTTGAAAGTATGATTCTCTGTTGGTTATAGAAGGATGGCCTTAGCTGAAATTCATCGCAGCAGGAGAAAAAATAGTACTGCCGTATAAGTCAAGGATAGATAGACTTATTAGAAAGACCGGGATGAATCGGAAATTGACTTAGAGCCTATAAATAATTTTGTGTAAATGCCGATTTTGATAACTGTCAGAGTCGGC
>CAYTGJ010000065.1:12051-23382 GCA_964437245.1 uncultured Chitinophagaceae bacterium | reverse complement strand
CGTAGAAGAAGTACATCATGGAGGCTCAAGCGGAGGGGCGCTCCAACTGGCTCCTGATGGCCGTATCTATTGTGCCCGGCGTGACCAAAGTTATCTGAGTGTTATTAATAATCCCAATGCTGCTTCAGTGGCCGACTGCGGATTTGTATTGAATGGATTTAAATTGTTTGGAGGGAACCGGTCATTCTATGGCTTGCCAAATCCGATCCAGAGTGCTTTGCTTTCAGCAAAACCGGAGATCGTAGGACCTGAAAAAGTATGTAAAGGTCCGGCCGACACTACGGTACGCTACCATTTTAATCCTGTCGGAAATGCAACTTATTCCTGGGAACACCGGGGGCCGAATACATTTACCTTGGTCAACGACACCACTGCCGCACTTACATTTACACAGGTAGGGAGAGACACGTTGATCGTAAGACGTTCGGCTCCTTGTAATGATTTGTACGATACCCTGTACATCGTGTCGGGAGCACCTCTCGGACTTGATTTAGGGCCGGATACACTCGTTTGCAGAAATACTTCCTGGACCACTATTACGGGGCCTTCAGGATTTGCGGAGTATCAGTGGAGCAATAACAATTCTTTTTCCAATGTAGCGAGTTACAACGTTGCGGGGACAGTAAGACTCCGGGCAGTGACGCAGGCAGGTTGTATCGCCATAGACTCTTTGAAAATAATTTATCGTACCCTTCCCGAACTGAACCTTGGACGTGATACCTCTCTCTGCGGAGCAGCATCGCTGACGCTTCAGGCTCCCGCCGGGATGGACAGCTATTGGTGGAGTACTGGTGAAACAGGGACGACCATCACGGTCTCCGATTCCGGTTCATACATTGCCAGGGTAGGAAAGCATGGATGTCTGTTCTCCGATGAGATTCATATATGGAAAGATCTTCCTGCCAATATATTGGATAAAGATACCTTGAGAAAATGTATAGGTATGCCTTTCTCGCTGACAGCACCGGAAGGTTTTGATACGTATTCCTGGGAGTTCCCGTCGGGAGTGACCGTTGCGCAACCGAATGTGGAAGCGGAAGAAGAAGGGTGGAATATTCTGACCTATACTAATAATTGTGGTACCGGCACTGATTCCATCCTGGTCCTGATTCCCCGTGCCGTCGCCCAGGAAATGTATGAAACCTGTGATGATACCTTTTCCCTGGTATCCTTATCGCCTATCCAGTCGGTTAACCGTCTAGAATGGATCTCTAATTCATACACGGTGGAAGGAGATACGATTCATTTCTATCGCTCAGGGGAGTATTTGGTACTGGCAGCAGCGAAGGGAGATGAATTTTGTTTTATTATGGAAAACATTACGGTATTAGTGGATTCTGTGTCCGTCCCTCCGTCGAGATTTGTTCATCTGGGCAATGATACTTCGTATTGTGAAGGAAAGATCCTGACGCTGGATGCCGGACCCGGTTTTGATTCGTATCGTTGGAGTAATGGTACGAGTGAACAAACTACTACCGTATATGGCTTTGGGACGTACACGGTGAATGCCCGGTATTGCGGACATTACTACAGCGATGTGATCCACATCACCCGAGACAATGACTGGCCAATTGATCTTGGGACCGATCAGTCGCTGTGTGCTTCGGGTTCGGCTACACTGGATGCGGGAACAGGGTTTGACTGGTACCGCTGGAATACCGGCGACGAAACCCGGACGCTGGAGGTTGTGTCGGCTGGGCGTTACATCATAGAGGCAGGCAGAGAAGGGTGTGTCTCCCGTGATACTATTGAGTATTTCGATGACAATGATCTTCTTGAGATAACCGGAGATACACTGCTCTGTACCGGAGAAACAATTTCGATTACTGTTAGTCCTGTCACCGGAGGAAGTTATGTCTGGGATTCACTTTCCGTGATCGCAGCCGGCAATACGGGTACACTCCTGGTCAGCCAGCCGGGGATATACAAGGTAAGAAGAGCAGGTTGTCTGGCCTGGAGTGATTCTGTACAGATCTACCGGGAGGAATTCCTGGCACCGGTATTTCATTTCTCTCCTGATAGTTTATGTGAGGGAGATAGCGTTAGCGTTACGTTCAGTGCTGCCGGGTATCAGGGTTTTAGCTGGTCAGACGGTACCAGTCAGTTCCCTAAGTTATTTTTACCAAATAGCTCTGCACAGTTGATACTGAGTGGGAAGAAGTGTTTTGAAATATTCCCCGTTCATATTCCCGATCTCCCTGTTAAAAACTGTGATACGCCCGGGAACCCTGGTGGCGGGGGAGGAGGGCAGGATACTACTGGAGAAGATACGGTGTGTATTCCCTATTTTAATCTGATCCCGAATCCGGCTGAGACCTGGGCTTTGCTACTCTGCAGTTGCGAAATGGACGATCGCCGGATTACCGCAGGAGTATTTAATATGGAAGGAAAGCTGGTTGCAGAAGAACATAGTAATCTGTCAGAAGTAAACGAAATGCTGGAGCGTCTTATTAATATTCTTAGCGGAGGACTCTATGTAGTACGGGTGGAAACAGACTCCGGACAGAAACAGCATTTGAAGTGGGTCATTACGAAATAAAAGAACGTTCCCGTTTTTTAGGACTCATTCCTAAAGTTTCTACTAAATAAGTAGTAATAAAACAAATCTTTACCGGTACAGGTTATTACTGTAAACCATGACCTTGTACCGGTAAAGACTACTGGTTAAATAGTAATTATTTTTTCGAAAGAGGAGAGTGTCCGATTCAATTTTTTTAGGGTAAGGAATAGTTAAAAGGCTCCCAGATTATTTTTAAAGGTGTATAACGGAAAAAGAATATATCATTGCGCTACTCCCTTGTTTGCTTGTTGAATGATTTATAGATAACTTCGTCAGTGTTCTGAGCAGGGCGAAAAGATAGATCCTGATCACAAGAACGATTCGTAAACCGAACTTACAATTATCTTTTATGAATACTAAAATTATAAAATACGTACATGCAGGTTTGACCATTGTATTGGCTGCTTTTTTTATCAATGCAGGAGTCAAAAAATTTGTTCCAAAACCGTTACGCCCTGTGGAGGAGCAACAATTGGTGGAAGTGATCATTAAGCAGCAGAGTTATACTGCGCCGGTGGGCTATAATGTGACCATGAATACTTTCAGGACCCACGGCTTTTTGAAGTGTATAGGAATATTCCAGCTTCTGGCAGGAGCATTTATGTTGATCCCCCGGCTGCGGTTAGCAGGATTATTGATCTTACTGCCTATTATCCTGAACATCTTCCTCATGCACGTATTTCTGGACAATCGCCCTCATGAAAATGTGGAAACGGGTATTCTTTTCGGACTTACTGTACTCTTGACGGCCTTTTATTATAAACGCCTTTTCCCTGTGGTATGGGCACCCGATAACAAATAACAGAGCTATTCTATCTGGCAGTTTATTTTAAACAGCTTCGTGGTAGATATAGAGGTATAGAACAGCAAAGATACCGGTGAGGTAATTCATCTCTCCCCTGACCGGGATGTTTGCTCGGTGATCCAGGTTTTGATTTCCGGTAGTATGTCAAGAGGAGGATAAATTTTGAGGAGATGATTTACCCTCGCCTTGCGGACTTGTTTTTCAAATAAAAAGGTCAGTTCATTCTCTTTCAGACTTACCTCCAGGAGTCTTATATAAAATTCATGAAAAGGATAATAGCTCTTTTCTATAAATAAAACATCGTCTCCTATCAGAATAGATTGCTGGCTTTGAACATCCTGAAAGGAAAATTTTAGTTTGTCCGGATTTTGTAAAAGAGCGTTCAACAGAATTTCCTGATATTTCCGGTTATACCGGATGATTCCGATCAGTGCTCCTGCGCCTGATAAAATTCCGGATATGATGCAGTATATACCAATCATGAATTCATGCTCTTTCCCGGAAAGAAACATGAAAAGTCCCATCATAAGAGCCGTTGCTCCCACGATCATGATTACTGTAAGCAAAGCGATCCGGATATAAAAAGTAAGTTTCATAACGTTTTCTAAAATAAGAAAATATATGGAGGATCCAATATTCGCTGTCGCTGTGAAAATAAATAGTATATCACTCTTCTCTCTTGAACTAAAGGAGGGCTAGGTATTATCTTTTGCTATTTGTTACTTGAGGTTCTTCTTCCAATAACTTTTTGCAGGCTGTGGAGACAAAAAATAGGAAGCAATTCTCCTCTCTCGGTTGCAGGTCTTGTAGTATAAAAAAAGAGTGCCGGAGGTATTTTGCGGCACTCTTTTTTAGTATTAGGGATTGATCACTTATGGAACAATTTCTCCATTCTTATCTATAAAAATCCATTGATCACTTTCCATCGTGGAAAATTCGTCTCCGGGATGTGTATGCAGATGGCATTCGAGGGCTACTTTTGCTTTGCCTTCCTCAAATGAACCGGCACATTGATATCTTGGTTCTATGATGATTTCTCCCGTTATTTCATCAGCATATCCGGTCTTTCCATCTTTTATGATCCGGAAAAGTCCTTCGGAAGGTACATCCGGTCCGTTGTCTATCCAGTGTATCTCGTATAACTTATCTCCGTTCAGATCGATTCCGATCGGAGTCGGTTTGCCTTTGGTCTTTTCCAGTACGACCCCGTAATGTACGATCGTATCGGTATAGCACAAACTATATTTCCCGGTTGGAATGATCGTATCTCCGTTTTGATTGACATACCCGGCAGGATCCCCGAATTCATATTGATCGCCTCCCGGAAATCTGTACAAAACTTCAGTGCCCCCAGCTTCCCCTGAATCATCAATAGACTCATCTCCGGCTTCTTCCGACGGTCCGTCTGTCGAACACGCACTGAACAGAAATAACCACAACAGTGACTTAAATTTTTTCATAATAAAATAGTTTTAATAAGTGAGGTGTAATTCAGGCTATGATAAAGTAGCCATGTAACCAAATGTAGGAAAAATGCATTGTCGGCGCAACTATTAATTTACGGAATAGCCGGTTTTAACAGAGTGTTTTCCAGGAAGGGAATAGTGTTTACTAAAGAAAAGAAAAAGAGGGGGTATGCGTTTTTCATTTCAAGGTCTGATTCCCCTTTCACACAAATTTTACTATCTTTCGCTATACAAAAATATATCCCTCGTGGCCAGGATTTTAATTACAGGAGCCAGGGCTCCTGTAGCCCTTGAGCTGGCAAGAAGTTTTCATGCAGACGGGCATACTGTCTTCGTGGCCGATACTCTCTGGAGTAGCCTTACACGGTGGAGCAGCTGTGTTACCCGTTATTACCGGCTTCCTGCTCCTGCACATGATTTTAAGAATTTTGAAAAAAGGCTTTTAGCGATTCTGAACGAAGAAAAAATAGAACATCTGATTCCCACCTGTGAAGAGACCTTTTACGTAAGTCAGTGCCGGAATATTCCCGAATCATGTAAGGTCTGGACCTCTGTACTTCCTTTGCTCGATCAGTTGCACAATAAACAGTTATTTAGTGTGCTGGCAGAAAAATATTTTTCGGTTCCCGTTACGCTCCGGTGCGACGCATTTACTGACTGGACCAATACAGGAAAGTATGTGTTCAAGCCCGTCTACTCTCGCTTTGCAGCCTCTACGTTGATCGGACCGCCAGCCTATCGTTGCGGTGAACCGCAGAAGAACCCCACGGGGTGGATCGCTCAGGAAATGCTTAAAGGGAAAGAAATTTCGGTGTATTCTATTTGGGAAAACGGGAAAATGAAAGCCTATACCAGTTATTATTCCCGGTACCGGGCAGGCATAGGAGCCGGGATCTATTTTGAGGCCTGCTGGCACCAGGAGACCTTTGAAGCTGTACAGAAAATGGGAAACGATCTTGGCTATACCGGCCAACTTTGTTTTGATGTAATGATACAGGACGGAAAATCGTATGTATTAGAATGCAATCCCAGAGCGACCAGCGGAGCTCATCTCTTGGGAGGATCACTGGCCGGTTGTTTTCTCAACGAACAAACAGTGGTAGTGAGGGAATCTCCGGTATATACGCTGAGACTGGCGCTGTTTGGGACAAAACCCTGGCTGGTTTTCACGAGGAGATTCTATAAAGGTTCGGATATACTTTTTAGCCGGAAGGATCCCAAACCATACTTATTGCAGCTTCTTAGCCTGGGAGAAATGCTTTGGAAGAAAGTAATATACCGTCAAACCCTCCTTCAGGTGACGACGGAAGACATTGAATGGAACGGAGATTATGATCAGATGGGTTGAACAGGAAGGAATAAAAGACGAAAAAGTAGCAGCGTTCTACAAGCTGTTTGTACAGCACAAAAGTGAAACGCTCATTGCTAATGTCAACACGGAAGTCAAAGTCCTGTCGGTGGCGGATACCTGGTTTCTTGTCGCAACCATCAACGATACAGAATGGGACAACTCGTATGTATGTTCTCCCTATACGGCTTTCATTACCTATTCCCGGGAAGAACTCGACCGGAACATTAAGAATAATTTTATACGAAAACCTATCCGTGGACTTTTGAGCCTTTGTTCCGGATGGTTTAAAAAACAAAATATTAACCGCGTAATACACCTCAATAATTTTCTTTTTTCAACCAACCCTTATTCCGGATGGCAGGGAAGTAATCTCCCCCAGATCACTACCTTTATCCGGCAAAAATATCCTGACCATGCGATTGTCTTCCGTTCGCTCAATACCCCGCAACATGCCTTGCTGATGGAGGAATTCAAACTGTATGGATACCAGCTTTCGGCCACCAGACAGGTGTACCTGTTTCATCCTCACGCCCAGACCTATTCCATGCACCGGAATATAAAACTGGATAAACGTAAAATACGCCAGCGTGGATTGCAATGGATAGGACATGAAAGAATGGGAGAATACCTGGAGCAGGCACTCAATCTGTACAACAAGTTGTACCTGGGAAAATACAGTCGCTTGAACCCACATTACACGCTTTGTTTCCTGGAAGCGTGTCACCGGCAAAACATTCTGTTCTTTCAGGGATATATTGATGAAGAGGACCAGTTGAAAGCTTTTTCAGGGATGTTCGAGTGGGGAGATACCATCACCTCTCCGCTGGTAGGCTACGACACCGACGCCCCGCAGAAGGAAGAGTTATACCTTCATGCTTCCCAACTTGTTTTCCGAAGAATGTTTGAAACAGGGAAAATGGTAAATCTGAGTTCTGGTGCTGCTTTGTTCAAAAGGCTCCGGGGAGGACAACCTCATATAGAATATTCAGCGATTTATGACCGGCACTTACCTTCCGGAAGGAGAAGATTATTCCGAGTACTGAGATTTCTGACCAATCATCTGGGAGTACCGATTTTAAGAAAATATAAATTGTAATAGTATATTGCAGCGCACATGAATTCAACACATTCTATCGTAGTCACCGGAGCAGGTGGTTTTCTGGGAGGAAGACTGGTGAAACATCTGGTTGCGTTGTATCCGGAGGCAACGATCACGGCTACTTCGAGAAGAAGAGACCGGCAGCAGGAATTTGAACAAGCCGGAATCCGGTTTATGGCAGGAGATCTTTCAGAAGAGGCCTTTTGCGAGGTGTTGACGCAGGGAGCTACGGCAGTGGTGCATTGTGCGGCACTTTCTTCTCCCTGGGGAAAAGAAGAAGCTTTTCTTGCTGCGAATGTCGGGACAACTCAGAATTTGCTGAATGCATCTTTAAAAAATGGGGTGAAAAGATTTATCTTTATTTCCACCCCAAGCATTTATTTCAATTATACCAACCGGTTTCAGATCCGTGAGTCAGATCCTCTTCCCCGGAAGATGGTCAATCATTATGCCTGTACCAAACTGATCGCGGAAAAATTGGTGCTGGCACAAAATACGCAGGGGATCGAGACGGTGGCGCTGCGGCCAAGAGCCATTATAGGAGCAGAGGATACGGTCATTTTCCCAAGGTTGATGAAAGCCTATGAGGAAAAGAAACTGAAAGTGATCGGAGACGGGACCAATACGGTAGATCTTACCAATGTACGAAATGTACTGGAGGCCGTTGTATGCAGCCTTCAGGCCGATACATCTGCGATGGGAGAAGCTTATAATATTACAAATGGAGCACCGGTGGTTTTATGGGAGGAAATCAATTATCTTTTGGATCAGTTAAAACTTCCGCCTCTACGGAAAAAAGTACCGGCAGGATTGGTCATGGCGATTGCCTCGCTGATGGAGTGGAAAGCAAAAATAGTGCATCCTGACAAAGAACCTACCCTTACAAGGTTCGGGATAGGAGTACTGGCCTATTCGATCACCATGGATATTTCAAGTGCCTGTGAAAAACTGGGATACAAACCTGTACAAACAACCCGGGAAGGGATAAACGAATTTATAGAATGGTACAAGAACCAATCGAATTGACATTCTTTCATTCCGGTAGTTGTACCGCTTCTGCTTCGGTCGTAGATCCTGAGAAAGGGAAAGGCCGTCAGCGTTTCTTTGCAGTGTGGGCGTTGCTCAGGCATCCGGAGCATGGCTATATTTTGTTTGATACGGGCTATACCAGAAGATTTTATGAAGCCACCAGGAAATTTCCGGAAAAGCTCTATGCCCTGTTTACGCCTGTACAGGTGACGGAGGAGGAATCTGCTTTGCAGCAGTTGACCCGGAAAGGGATCAAGGCTGCTGATATTCGTTATATTATAGTTTCTCACTTTCATGCCGATCATATCGGCGGGTTAAAAGATTTTCCTGAAGCTAAGATCATTTGTAGCCGGGATGCCCTGGCGGAAGTTCTGGCCAAAAAAGGATTTAGTGCGGTACGAAAAGGACTCTTGAACGCATTAATACCGGAAGATATAAAGGCAAGAACGGTTTTGATAGAAGAGTCTGCCACGAAAGAGGAAGATCCATCAGGGCTTACACTGTATACACTCTGGGGCGATGAAAGGCTGAAGCTGGCAGCACTCCCCGGACATGCCCGGGGAATGATTGGATTGCTCATCCGGACGAAAGAACAAACGCTCCTTTTTGCTGCCGATGCAGGATGGAGTCTTGATACCTTTCGGCGACAGGTTTTACCGGCTAGCATTACCCGTTTGTTTTTCGACAGTTGGGGAGACTATGGTAGTACGTTTAAAAAATTGTTGCTGTACCAACAGCAAAATCCGGAAACAAAAATCCTTTTCACACACTGTCCTGAAACGATGGATCATATAGCCTGTCAACATGTTTAAAATAAGAATACTCCTGTACTGGCTGCAATACCAATGGCGTGGGAAATTCCGGCATAGGGATGCTCTGGTACATTATCAGCAGAAAAAACTGGGACAGTTTTTTGAAAAAGTATTGCCAAAGGCTCCCTTCTATAAAAAAATATTGGACAAGAATACACTGCTTGCGGACTTTCCTGTGGTCAATAAAGAATTTTTCATGGAACATTTCGAGGAGATGAATACAAAGGGGATCTCCAAAGCCCTGGCAATGGAGGTAGCACTGAACGCTGAATCCAGCCGGGATTTTAATCCAACAGTGGGGAATGTGACGATCGGACTTTCTACCGGAACCAGTGGCAAGCGTGGTCTCTTTATGGTTTCTGTTGAAGAACGTGCCCAGTGGGCTGCCATGATCATGACCCGTGTAGTACGTCCCCGTTTTATGAAAAAGCAGCGGGTCGCCTTTTTCCTCAGGGCCAATAGCAACCTGTACAGCTCGGTTCAGTCAGCGTTGTTTGAGTTTCGCTACTTTGATATTTTCCGGCCTGTGAAGGAACTGGCAGAGGAGGCCGATCGTTTTCAACCGCATATCCTGGCGGCCCAGCCTTCTGTCTTATGCAGCCTTGCTGAATTACAACAGAAAGGAAAGATAAAACTTCGGCCGTCTAAAATTATTTCCTTTGCCGAAGTACTTTATCAGGAAGATAGAAAATTTATTGAAACGGTTTTTAACATCCCCTTGGCTGAGGTATACCAGTGTACAGAAGGATTTCTGGGAGCTACCTGCGAATACGGGACCATGCACCTGAACGAAGACCTGGTATACATTGAGAAAAAATACCTTTCGGAAAATCGGTTTCATCCGGTCATCACAGATTTTACAAGGACTACACAGCCCATGGTGCGGTATGAGCTGAACGATATTCTGGTAGAACGTACAGAGCCTTGTCCCTGTGGATCCTGCTTTACCGCACTGTCCGGTATTGAAGGAAGGGCGGATGATATTTTACTTTTCAGAACTAAGGCCGGAGAGGTGTTGAAAATATATCCCGACCTGCTTGTCCGGACGATCGCACAAATCACCGACGAATTTCGCAATTATCGTATCCGGCAGGTCGCTTATGACCGGCTTACGGTTGAGCTGGATTGTGCCGGTGAGCAGTTTAAACCCACGGTAGCCTTGTTTGAAAAAGGCATAATAGAGTTTCTGACAGAGAGAGAGATTGAGAAGGTCGAACTATCTTTTGTCAACCGTTTGATACTGGAGCCCGGAGCCAAACTAAGAAAAACAGAACGTTTGTTTCATGAAAAAAATTAAAATTACTGCCATCGAAAAATACCTTCCGGGCAAATGTGTTCCGTCTTCTGAGATCGAATCCCTCATCGTGTTAAAGCCCGGGTGGATCGAAAAAAATACCGGAGTGGAAAATCGTTATGTGGCCGGCCCGGAGGAAACAGTGGCTTCCATGGGAGCAGAGGCCTTGTCGAGGGTATTGAAAAAATCAGGATTAACGTTGTCGGACCTGGATCTGCTGATCTATGCCGGAGGTTCATACGACCACCCGATCCCATACAATGCCTGTCTGATCAAGAAAGCAATGGGCAGTATTACCGACCCGGTTCCTTGTTTTGATGTGGATGCGACCTGTCTCAGTTTTGTACATGCTGTGGACATCGCCCATCTTTACCTGCTTGCGGGAAGAGCCTCCCGTATCGCAGTAGTATCAGCCGAACTGGCCTCCCGCTCGCTGAACCCCGGAGATCCCAAGACCTATTCGCTATTTGGAGATGCTGCCGTAGCAGTCATTTTTGAAGCCTCGGAAACAGAAGGGTATACCGTAGGATACAGTGCTTTTACCAATCATCCGGAAGGGGCAGAATGGGCAATGATTCCTACCGGAGGAATTGTAAACAGTGGGAGAGCACCTCATACCGCCGATGATTCTTATTTCTTCCGGATGGATGGAAAAAAACTGATTCGCCTTACACAGGAAACGATCGGTCCCTTTATTGCCGGCTATGAAAAAAAATCCGGGATCAGATTACAGGAATACGACCATATCCTGCCTCACCAGCCCAGCCGGTTTGGCAACGATTTATTTCTTAAACAATTCGGACTCCGGAAAGAACAGGTTCATTTCAATCTTGCCCGGTATGGAAATTGCATTTCAGCTTCTATTGCTTTGGGGCTGGAGGCACTGGTGAATGAAAACGGGACCGCTCTGAAAAA
>CAYTGJ010000065.1:4362-12041 GCA_964437245.1 uncultured Chitinophagaceae bacterium | reverse complement strand
GAAAAATAAAAACGTGCTGTTGATTGGTACCGCTGCAGGTCTTTCGTACGGAGCCATCACATTGCAGTATTGATCTTTGTACTATAAATTATCACAAAATAAGAAGCAAGATACCGGATTCAGATACCGGAAATTTTTGTTTCAGAAAAAGGCAATGTGCTGAAAAATAGATTGGCTTCCCTGCGTTTAAAGGAATACACCTCTGATTTTATGATGTCTTGTGAAGCTATTTTTGAAATCGGTACTAAGTAAGTATCCGGAGAGCCTGCTTATTTTATTTCAGCCATTTTATTTTTCATCTGGGTTCTGAAAAGAAAGTATAAGACGAGGTAAAACGGAATTCCGAGAAATAAATAAAGCAAAGCTCCTTCTGTTCCGTAATCCTGTCCGGTCGCTTTATAGAATTGACTCTGGTCTAAGAAAGATTGCAGGAGGAAAATAAAATAGAAAAGGCCGGCTCCTGCTTTTATAAGGAGAAACACCGTTTCCAGCGATTCGGAATAAAGATAGAGAAAAGGTGTCAGAAGAGAGATGAAGAGAACCAGGCCATACAACACAAATGCTCTTTTGGAATTGCGGGAAAAAGAATGATACAGTTCGTTTGCACGATCGTATGTTTTATTGTCATAGTTGCCCGTAAGCTGAAGCTGCTCTTTGGAGATTCCTCTGCTCTCCAAAATGGAGATCGCAGTCAGTCTTATATTTTCAGAATAACCGTATTGGCGGTAGTTTTTGACAACGTCTATTAACTTATCAGTATCAAGTGTCCGGAGTTTTTCTGTTTGATGATCGGTCATAAGGAGGATGGTTTAAAAAGAGGATAAGTGAAACAAGATCGGAACGTTTTAAGAGGATTGGTCGGAAGAAAAATAGAGTAGAAAATGAACCTCTGTACTAAGACTTCTGGGCTCTATTTTCAGAAAATGTTTTTTCGGATCAAAAAACTTTCCGGAGATATTAATCCTGTCCTGAGAAGGATGATTGGGATCCTGGAAAGCGATAAGCATGAACCGGTCAAATTCTACCAATGTTTTTTGATCCATTATTTTAATGGTCGTCCCCAGATTGTTTTCAAAATAAGGCTCCAGTAATAAAGCCCCGCTGATGGCTATTTCATCTGCCGAACAATAATCAGATAATTCATATTTGCCTGAATTTGTGATCCGGAGCGGTTCCGATATTTTTTTAAACTCCTCCATGAATGTGCTTCCCATCTTTAATTTAAGAGAATAAAGAAGAGAAATTAATGTCACATATCCCAATCTGTGGAAGAGAATCACGCGCTGTTGCCATAAATCGGACAGCGCGTGAAAGAATAAAAGTTCTTATGCGTTCTGAAATGCTTCGAGATAGAGACGCATATAATCGGGAAGGTCAGGAGGGCGTTGTGCGGAAATAATATTCCGGTCCGCAACGGCAGGAGTGTCGATCCAGACAGAGCCGGCATTGATCATATCGTCTTTGATACCCGGAGTACTGGTCACTTTATATCCTTTTAAAATTCCGGCGGAGATCAGTACCCAGCCGGCATGACAAATGTGTCCGATTGGCTTTTGCTCCTGATGTGCCTGCCGGACGATCTCCAGTACTTTTTCAAAGCGGCGGATCTTGTCCGGCGCCCATCCTCCCGGAACGAGCAAGCCATCGTATTCCCCGGCCTGCACTTCATCCCAGCTGATGTCCGCGACGGCCGGAACCCCGTATTTGCCAATATATTTTTCTCCTTTCTGTTCTCCTGCCAGTATCACTTCTGCACCAGCTTCCCGGCACCGGTAAATAGGATACCATAATTCGAGGTCTTCAAATTCGTGGTGTACAAAGGAGAGTATTTTTTTGCCTTGTAATATCATAAGATTGTTGTTTATACTACTGTTCGTAAAAACCATTATAGTTGTGTTTTATCATTCCTGTTTCCTGTTCTCAGTTTCCTGCTCTCTGCTCTTAACAACCGATCCGGCAGACTATAATATCATCTTTCCAGGTTTTTTACAAGTTTGTTCAGGAGAATACCTGTAAAAAAAGGTCAGGACTTAGTTGTTTCCGAAAAGTAAAAAAGGAGAGGCCCCGATGTTTTACATAATACGGACTGTTTGTTGCTTAAAACCGGATCGCGAGACTCCCTTTTGTTGATTTTTTTAAGCCTTAACTAATTGACTTACTGAATAATATTTTTGGATTGTTCCAGAGGAGTGATATATTTGTGCCGCTTAATAAAACCACATCAGATGAAAACTACTTTATTACTGGCTTTTGCTTTTTTGACTTCCGTAGGGTCGTACGGACAAACATATATTGGAGTAACCGGCGGTCTGAACGCTTCTAAAACCAATATTGATGAACAAACCGAAACGATGATTACCGGAGCGTCCTCTTACGAGGTCAACCGTGTCATCAATGGTTATTATGGAGTAATTCTTTCCAATGGTTTAGGTACGAAAGGAAGACTGAACCTGCAAACAGGCTTTAATGTCATTACCAAAGGGTATGGAGTGGAAATAGAATATACCGCACCCGGAGTGAAAAATGAGATCGAACGCAATTATGCAATCCGGAATTTTGAAATTCCTCTGATGTTTCGCCTGGTGCTGGGCAGACCGAACAGGGGAATTGATCCTTACCTGATCGGGGGAGGATATTTGGGAATTATCCGCAAAGCAAAAGGCATATATAATGAAGAGCTGACAATCATACATCCTGGCCCGGGAATGGATCCGATTGTGGTGACGACAGAATACGATGAGCAGTATAAACCTTATAATGGAGATGATCTTGCGGGAAGCAATATGTTTCACAACGGAATGTTCTTGTCTTCTCAAAAAGACCTTGGTCTCGTATATGGAGGAGGATTTGCCTTTAACCTGGGTGGTGGCCCTAAACTATTCATTGAAGCCAAGGCCAGCAGAAGTTTTAACAACAGAAGCATCTATATGGATGTAAACGGAAATGCTTCCGATCCAAAGGTCGGCAATCGTGTATTTTATCTTTCTACAGGACTGCTGATCCCTATTTTCAGCAGCAGTGAAAGAAGAGATGAGAAGTGGGATGACTAAAAGTTATCGTAAAAAATAGATACCAGATTCAAGATGCTGGATAAAATTTTATAGAAAACATTGAATAGGTAACTCTATGAGATGTTGGTATCCGGTACAGAAAGAAATCAGGAATGTAAAAATAAAGAGGAAACAGCAAAATAATTGTTTCCTCTTTTCGTTAATCCAGCCCGCTGTTTTTCTTTCTGATTATCCTATTTTTAAATCTGCCAAAGAGGTGTAACTTTGTAATAACTTATTACTATGGCAGAAAACACCTATAAAAAGCCTAAAAATAATTCCGAAAGGAAAAACAGACGAAAAGGAGAGGCAGTGGAAGAGGAAAAAGAACCTCGTAAACCACTGCTAAACATTCGTTTTTTCAAGGATAGAAAATTTCAGCTTGTAGCGGGTTTTTTTATCCTGATTCTTGCCGTCGGCATGTTCCTTTCTTTTGTCTCCTACATTTTTACCGGTTCGGACGATCAGAGTGTCGTAGAAGCTTTTTTCGGTACCAGTATCCTGGATTCCGGGAAGGAGGCTCAAAACTGGCTGGGATTAAGCGGAGCGATTCTCTCTTATTTCTTTCTGTTTAAATGGTTTGGGCTCGCATCCTTTCTGTTTATTCCCATCGTGTTTCTGTTCGGGTTCAGGATCGTGTTTGAAAGGGACCTGATGAACCTGCCGGTTACGATCAAAACCAATGCTTTTTTCATTATTTGGACCAGTTTTGCCTTAGGATACATCGTATTAAAAACCGACAGCGAAGCCAACCTGTCTTTTCTCAGCGGAGGAATAGGTTATGTGATGGCCGAGTTCTCAGACGCACTGATTGGCTGGGCTACTCCTTTGCTGATCATCCTGCTGGCGATTAGTTTTGTAGTTTATTTTTTCAACATCACCACCTTTAAGATCCTGCCGGGAGATGCAAAACTTGAGGAAGACAAAATCCAGGAGCCGGCTCTCCAAGGGGAAGACCTGGAAGAAGATTTCATAACAGAAGAACCGGACGAGGAGGAAGAACCGGTAGAAGAGGATGAGCCTGATGAGGAAGACGAAGATCCTACCCGGCAGTGGGAGGTAAAGGTGGTCGATGAGAAAGCCGATAAAAAGCCGGTAAAAAAAGAGCTTGAGTTGGTCATTGAAGAAATCCCGGAGGAACCTGTAGTGATCCCTACTACTCCTGCTATGGTGACGCCCGATCCTGTGTCGGATGTCAATACGATTGTGGTAAACGATAAGTTCATCGAGCCGAATGAGGAAGACATAGAAAAAAGTTTTGAAGGACCTCTTGAAAATTATGATCCTACGCTGGATCTGCCTCACTACAAATATCCTACGCTGGACTTATTGAATGAGTACGATCAGGGGAAATCTGCTACCGTGACGAAAGAAGAACTGGAAGCCAATAAAGACCGGATCGTCGATACACTTAAAAACTACAGCATCGGGATTTCCAGCATTAAAGCGACTATTGGTCCTACGGTAACCTTATACGAGATTGTACCGGATGCAGGCGTACGTATCTCCAAGATCAAAAGCCTGGAAGATGATATTGCCCTGAGCCTTTCTGCTTTGGGGATCCGTATCATAGCACCAATGCCGGGCAAGGGAACTATCGGGATAGAAGTTCCTAATAAAAACAAGGAAATGGTCAGCGTCCGCTCGGTGTTTTCAACGGAAAAATTTGTTTCCAGCGATAAAGAACTTCCTGTAGTGTTTGGGAAAACCATTTCAAACGAGATTTTTGTCATCGATCTGGCCAAGATGCCTCACTTACTGATGGCGGGAGCTACCGGGATGGGAAAATCAGTAGGCTTGAACATTCTGCTGGCTTCTCTGCTTTACAAAAAACATCCGTCTCAGCTTAAGTTTGTACTCGTGGATCCGAAAAAAGTGGAGCTTTCCATTTACAATACGATCGAAAGACATTTCCTGGCCAAGCTGCCCGACAGCGAAGAAGCCATTATTACCGATACGAAGAAAGTAGTGCATACCCTGAATTCGCTTTGTGTGGAAATGGATGCACGTTACGATCTCCTGAAAGAAGCCGGCTGCCGGAACCTCAGGGAATACAACAAGAAATTTGTGGAGCGGAAGCTGAATCCCAACAACGGACACCGGTTTATGCCTTACATAGTGCTGGTGATAGACGAGTTGGCAGATCTCATGATGACCGCAGGAAAAGAAGTGGAAACTCCTATTGCAAGGCTGGCACAACTGGCCCGTGCGATCGGGATCCACCTGGTAGTAGCTACACAACGACCTTCGGTGAATGTGATCACCGGGATCATCAAGGCCAACTTCCCGGCCCGTCTTTCCTTTAAAGTAACTTCTAAAATAGATTCCAGAACGATTCTGGATGCCAGCGGCGCAGAACAACTGATCGGCCAGGGAGATATGCTGTTCTCCCAGGGCTCCGATGTGATCCGTCTGCAGTGTGCGTTTGTGGATACTCCGGAAGTAGACAAGATCTGTGAGTATATCGGCGGACAGAGAGGGTATACCACCGCATACCACCTGCCGGAATTCAGCGATGCGGACATGGAAGATAATCAGAAAAGCGAAGATTTTAATTTCGCTGATCGCGATAAACTATTTGACGAAGCAGCACGTTTAATTGTCAGCACACAACAAGGAAGTACCTCCCTTATTCAACGAAGAATGAAGCTGGGTTACAACAGGGCCGGCCGTCTCATCGATCAGCTGGAAGCAGCTGGAGTGGTAGGACCGTTTGAAGGAAGTAAGGCCCGTGAAGTACTGATCAAGGATGAAATGAGTTTGGAACAATTATTGTCAGAGTTAAGCAGGAACAATTGACACAGGATGAGAGTAAGAAACAGGTAAGTTTCACGGGCTTATCCGCCCGTTATTCAGATCGTAGTTTTTTATCTTTGTTTACATTGTATCTGCTTAAAAATTAAAATATTATAAAGGAATAAAAGAATAACAGGGAAATGAAAAAAGTAGCAGGAATAATTGCTTGTCTGGTGATGTGGGGAGCTTCAGCAATGGCACAAAACGATCCGAAAGCGCAGTCTATTTTGGATGCGATGAGTAAAAAATACAGAGAAATGCCTTCCTTTAAGGCAAAATTCAGTTTTACCCTCGACAACCCTCAGGCCAAGGTGAAAGAGACATCAGAAGGAGACATCGAAGTGAAAGGAGCC
Source organism: uncultured Chitinophagaceae bacterium (assembly GCA_964437245.1). Taxonomy (GTDB): domain Bacteria; phylum Bacteroidota; class Bacteroidia; order Cytophagales; family Cytophagaceae; genus JANYCO01. Next base: position 5,842 of record CAYTGJ010000065.1, on the reverse strand, counting down.
AAGTTTCACCTGAAAATGGGAAACCAGGAGATCTATAACAATGGTACCACCGTTTGGACCTATCTGAAAGACGTTAACGAAGTCAACATTTCTACGTACGAACCGGAAGAGGGAGAGGTGACCCCTACCAAGATCTACTCTCTGTACAAAAAAGGATATAAATATCATTTCCTGGAAGAGAAGGTATACAATGGAGTAACCTACGAAGTAGTGGAACTGAACCCGGAAGATGTTAAAAAAAGCAAGTTCTTTAAGATCAAGATCGAGGTAAGCAAAGCCGATCGCAGTGTACGCAGCTGGAAGATCTATGAGAAGAACGGAAGCATCTATACATATATGATCAAATCTTTTACTCCTAACTTAAAACTTGAAGACGCCTACTTTAATTTTGATAAATCAAAATATGCAGGTGTATCAGTAGAAGATCTCCGGTAATGAATAAACAGGAATTAGTAAGCCGTATCAGGGAGAAAAAATCGTATCTCTGTGTAGGGCTGGATACAGATATCAAAAAAATCCCTTCTTTTTTACTGAAAGAAGAAGATCCTGTTTTTGAATTCAATAAACGAATCATAGACGCTACGCATACCTATGCGGTGGCTTATAAGCCCAACATCGCTTTTTACGAAGCCATGGGAGCGAAAGGATGGGAGAGCCTGGAAAAAACCCTCGCCTATATTCCCAAAGAGATCTTTACGATCGCAGATGCGAAAAGAGGCGACATAGGAAATACCTCCGGGTTATATGCACGGGCTTTTTTTGAAAATATGGATTTCGACTCTATTACCGTGGCGCCTTATATGGGAGAAGATTCCGTGACTCCGTTCCTGGAATTCAAGGACAAATGGGCCATCATTCTGGCGCTTACCTCCAATGCAGGCAGCAAGGATTTTCAGGTACTGGAAACCGCCGGAGACCAGGAAGCTTTGTATATAAAAGTGCTGAAAGCTGCGGCTCACTGGGGCAACGATTCCAATATCATGTTTGTAGTAGGTGCTACCAAAGCAGAAATGTTTACGACGATCCGGCAGTATGTCCCGGATCATTTTCTTCTCGTACCGGGAGTGGGCGCACAGGGAGGAGATCTGGAAGCAGTGTCCAGGTATGGAATGAACAAAGATTGTGGTCTGCTGGTCAATTCCTCACGTGGAATTATTTACGCAGCTTCCGATGGGTCTTTCGCCCGGGAAGCAGCCAAAGAAGCCGAAAAGATCCGGGATGAAATGGAAGTCTACCTGGAACGATATTTATAGAACAGTCAAGACAGGGTATACGCAGCTTCTCAAGAGCGGGCGTATACCTTCTTATATTTTTTATACTTCTTGTGAAGTAATTTTTTTAGTTATCTTTTTTACTTTTTATGAACGAATATTTTTTACACTTTATCTGGCAGTACCAGTATTTCAACAAACAGAATTTAACAAACAGTCAGGGCGAAACGCTGGTCGTATTGCATCCCGGAAACCGTAATACGGATCAA
>CAYTGJ010000065.1:822-4352 GCA_964437245.1 uncultured Chitinophagaceae bacterium | reverse complement strand
CAAGGCCCCGATTTTTCACATGCCCGTCTGATCATGCAGCAAATAGAATGGCATGGGGATGTGGAAATACATCTGAAAGCCTCGGATTGGTATCTGCACAAACACCAGGGAGATAAAAACTATGAAACAGTAGTGCTGCATGTGGTCTGGGAAAACGATTGTGACGTAGCCCGGGAAGATCAGACTCCCATTCCTGTGCTGGAGTTGAAAGAGCGCATAGAGCCAGGGATGCTGGAAAATTATCAGCGTTTTATAAGTTCCAGGGACCGGCTTCCCTGTCAGTATTATTTGCCCGATCTTCCGCCGGTTTACCTGACCTCTATGTTTGACAACGTGCTGGCGGAACGGTTGGAAAGAAAAGGAAGAGAGGTCCTGAAACTCAACGAACTCAATCAAAACAATTGGGAGGAAACCTTCTGGCAGGTTTTGGCCGGTAACTTCGGATTTAAGATCAATAATTATGCTTTCGCACAATTGGGAAAATCATTGCCTTATAAAATACTGCAAAAGCATGCGGATCGCCTCATCCAGTTGGAAGCGTTATTGTTTGGCCAGTCGGGTTTACTGGATGATCTCCCCCGGGAGCAGTACTCTGCAGCGTTGAGAAAAGAATATGAATTTCTTGCTCAGAAATATGGTATACAAGAAAAAAAGATGAGTAAGCATGTCTGGAAGTTTCTCCGCACCCGGCCTTACAACTTTCCTACCATACGGATAGCGCAATTGGCGGCATTGCTGAACGCAAAGGGACATCTGATTAATATCATTTATGAGAAAAGGGAAATAAAAGAATATCACCGGTTGCTGGCAGTGCAGGTCTCTCCCTACTGGCAAAGGCACTATAAGTTCGGAGAAAAAATGAAGGGAGAAGTACCTGGGATCTCGGCAGCAACAGTTCATAATATCATTACCAATGTAGTCATCCCTTTTAAAACAGCCCGTTACCTGGCCGGGCTGAGCGAAGAATTCCCCGGAGAAGTATACAGCCTGCTGGACAAAATGCCAGCAGAGCTTAACCGGTATTCGAAACAGTGGAAACTGATGGGGGCAAGGATGAAAACCACCGGAGATTCGCAGGCGGTGATCGAGCTTTATAATCAATATTGCATAAAGAGAAAATGTTTATATTGCAAGGTGGGTGCTTACATTGTCAAACATTGAAATGAACTTTCTGTTATTACTCTTACAGATCCCTTTGCTGGTTTACCTGATCAAGAAAGGCAGAAAACAACATTCTGATCCCTTGCTGGTAAATTCGTACTATTATCTGTTGTCGTTTAAAGTGACGGCCGGACTGATGGTTGGATTGTTTTATTACAATTATTACAAAACAGGGGATACAATCTATTATGCGGAAACTCTTCAGTTGCTGAGTGAGTTGTTTTACAGCAGTACGTATGAGTATGTCTGTTTCCTGTTGGGAATAGAATTTCCGACGTCGGTACAACTATTGATCAGCGGTTTTGAAAGCGAACGAACGCTGGTTTTTATACGCTTGTTAAGTCCTCTCTATATAGCGACCGGCAGCAATTACTGGATGCTGTCTGTCTATCTTTCCTTGTTCTCGTTTCTTGGATTTTGGAAGTTATCCCATACATTGCTTCGGCTGTTTGATCTTAAACCGTTGGCAGTATTGTTATCGTTCTTTGTATTCCCTTCTGTTGTGTTCTGGAGTTCAGGGGTATTGAAAGAAAGCCTGGTAATGGGAGCAATAGGCTATCTGCTCAGTATTGTATTGAGTATTTTGTACCGGATAGAAAAAGTCACGTTTTACAAAATCTTTGTATTTCTGCTGTTTCCCTGGATATTACTCCAGGTGAAATTTTATTATTTCGCCGTATTGTTTGCGGTGTTGCTCCCTTACTGTGTGGTAAAAATAATTTCTCAATATAGTCCGGCGATCGGAAACCACAAACTATACAGGATCGGAGTCTGGCTCCTGATGATCCTGGCTTGTTCTTATCTGGTCTCTTTTATACATCCGATGCTGAGTCCGGACCGGGTGGCGGATCTGCTTCACTTCAGTTATAAGCTCACCCTGGAACGGTCCGGAGGGGAAAATGTTTTTTATTTTCCGGAATTAAGCTCCGATTGGGGAAGCTTCCTGCCTCATATTCCCCAGGCACTTTCTTACGGATTATTTGGACCTTATTTATGGCATTGTACAAAACTGATTTCTTTGTTTTCCGGTATTGAAAATACGGTGATCCTGATCCTCTTCATTACGTTTATACTGGGGAATTTTAAAAAAGAAAGTATTGCCAGAATGGACCTTGAAGGCTGGAGTGTGGTGTTGTACACTGTCGTATTAGCAGTACTGATCACAATCGGTACACCTAACTGGGGAACGCTGGTCCGGTATAAAGTGGGCTACCTGCCGTTTTTTCTTTTATTCATTCTGAACCGGAATCCTTTTACAGACTTGCTTGAGGAGAAATTCAACCTTGGGAAAAAAAGTACTAAGAAGTAGAGGATTATAATATTCCGGATTAATTCTAAGATACAAGATGCCGGATTCAAGATACCGGATAGATAGTAGGAGTTGAAAAGGATTTTTTTAAACTTCCATGTGTGCTTATTGGTAGTGTGTGCAGCGGTTTGGATTTACCGGCAAATAATGACCGAATGGAAATAAATGAGTATATTAAGGGAGCTTATCCCGCTGTGGGATATCACAGAATTAAAGTGTGCCGGAACAGGCTAAATAAGTTTGAGTTATGAAATATGTAAAATATGCGGTAGAGAACAGGGTCGGTTATATTACCCTGAACCGGCCAGAGAAACGGAATGCCTTGAATTATGAATTTGTCCAGGAGCTAAAGTCTGCTTTTATAGAAGCAGAAACCGATCCTTCGGTCAAAGTGATCGTCTTGAAAGCAGAAGGAAATGCTTTTTGTGCAGGAGCGGACCTGGAATATCTGCAATCGTTGCAGGGCTTCACCTTTGAAGAGAACCTCAAGGATTCTAATCATCTTATGGAACTTTTCAAACTGGTATACGGATTGGATAAGATCGTCATTGCTCAGGTACAGGGACATGCGTTGGCTGGCGGATGCGGCCTGGTGTCGGTATGCGATTTTTCGTTCAGTATTCCGGAAGCAAACTATGGGTATACGGAATCCCGTATAGGTTTTATCCCTGCCATTGTGATGGTGTTCCTGTTACGGAAAATAGGAGAGGGCAGAGCCAAAGAACTTTTGCTCACCGGTTCTCCGATCACGGCCAAACATGCCAAAGATTTCGGGATCATTAACTGGATTGTGGAGGAACGGGAGCTGGAGAAGGAGGTTACGGAATTTGCCCGCCAGCTTTGCGTCAATAATTCTGCCACTTCCATGCAGCTCACCAAACAGATGATTGCGGAGGTACAATCTTTGCCGTTGGAAGAGGCCTTGCGCTATGCCTGCCGGAAAAATGCCGAAGCACGTGATTCTGAGGATTGTAAAAAAGGGATAGCGTCTTTTTTGAGCAAAAATAAAATTGTATGGTAGAAAAAGGAATATTGACTGTCAGGAGGTAGTTAATATTCC
>CAYTGJ010000065.1:0-812 GCA_964437245.1 uncultured Chitinophagaceae bacterium | reverse complement strand
CTGTCTGGTCCCCTGACCAGACAGGAAATGCCTGAATAGATAATCTCACGATCTTTATACTGTTGCTGACGCCCCGTTTCCGGATGGTTCTGATAAGGTAGGATTATTCCAGTCCTTTCGGATATTCAAACCATCTCATCTTTCCAGTCCCTTCGGAGACCAGTTTCCACGAATCGAATTCGAAATTAATGCATACTGCTCCGGCCGTAGGGATATTGCCGATGGCTTCTTTCGTCAGATACTCTGCCAGGTAGGTATGGGTAGGGTTATGGCCGAAGATGATTACACAATTATATTGGTCTTCCAGATGGTTGACGACCCCTAACAGGCTCCGGACTGAAGATTCATAGATTTCTTTGTCATATACGATCGCATCCAGGTCGTAGCCCAATTGTTCCGATACATATTCTGCCGTGGTTTTGGCCCGTATGGCCGGGCTGGAAAGTACCAGATCGGGTTTTACTCCTATTTCCAGGAGCCTTCTTCCCATCCGGGGCGCATCTCCTAATCCTCTGTTATTCAGGGTTCGGTCAAAATCTTTCTGACCGGCGATCGACCAGTCTGATTTTGCATGCCGCATAAAAATGAGCGTTTTTGCCATTTTTTATTTTAATTTATCGATTGAAACACAAATATATAGGAATGAGTTGAACAATTTTCAAACTATTAAACTATAAATTACCTACATTTGCGTTTTATATAGAAATAATATTTATACGGGAAGTATATTTCCCAAAAAAAATTGATACTCAGATATGTCAAAAAATCTTGTGATAGTCGAGTCTCCGGCCAAAGCCAAAACAATAGAAGGG
>CAYTGJ010000064.1:0-23753 GCA_964437245.1 uncultured Chitinophagaceae bacterium | reverse complement strand
GATTATTGTTGACAGGATGAGAAGAGAGTTTAAAGTAGAAGTAAACCAGGGTGCTCCTCAGGTTGCCTACAAAGAATCTCTTACCAAAACTGTTGAACATAGAGAGGTATATAAGAAACAAACTGGTGGTAAAGGTAAATTTGCCGATGTTGTATTCGAAATCGGACCGCGTGAAGACGGTAAATTGGGTCTTGAATTCGTAAACGATATCGTGGGTGGTGTGATTCCAAGAGAATTTATCCAGCCAATCCAAAAAGGATTCACAGAAGCAATGAAGACAGGTGTTCTTGCTGGTTATCCGGTAGAAGCAATGAAAGTGAGAATTTTTCACGGTTCATACCATGATGTCGATTCAGATGCATTGTCTTTCGAATTAGCTGCTAAAGGCGGATTCAGAGAAGCTGGTAAACTAGCAGGTCCTAAACTGATGGAACCAATCATGGCAGTTGAAGTTACAACTCCAGAAGAATACACAGGTTCTGTAACGGGTGACTTGAATAGAAGAAGAGGTATCATGAAGAGCATGGATATGAAAATTGGTGCTCAGGTAATCAAAGCTGATGTCCCTCTTGCTGAACTATTCGGATACATTACTGAATTGAGAACCCTTACATCAGGTAGAGCTACTGCCAACTTAACATTTGATCACTATGAGTTTGTGCCTCAAAATTTGGCAGAGACTGTAATAGCGAAAATAAAAGGAGCAGCAGCAGTTAAATAAGTATTAGAGATTGATAAATATAACTGATAAAGAACATCAGTATGAACCAAAAGATAAGAATAAAACTAAAATCCTTCGACCATAACTTGGTTGATAAATCTTCTGAGAAGATCGTACGTGCAGTGAAAGCTACAGGTGCGGTAGTAAGTGGTCCAATTCCGCTTCCTACAGAAAAAGAAGTTTTTACAGTGCTGAGATCCCCGCACGTAAACAAAAAAGCTAGAGAGCAGTTCCAATTGTGTACTTATAAGAGACTGGTAGATATCTATTCAACCTCTAGTAAGACAGTAGATGCTCTTATGAAGCTTGAACTCCCAAGTGGCGTTGAAGTAGAAATCAAAGTCTGATAATAGTTTATCAGACACTAATATCAAAAAGTACCCCCTGATCTCCGGGTACTTTTTTTGACACCCCTGCCAACAGAAAGTATTACCGGAAAAGTTGGCGCATCCCCATGCAAATTATCGGTAGTACGTACGAAATAGAGATTAAATGAAAATAAATTGTAATCAATTTTTGCATACAATTTATTTTTCACTACCTTTGCAGTCCGTTTTGAGAGATTGTGCGGTTCGTAAATATAAATGACTAGTAATCAAATAACACAGATATAAAATGTCCGGGTTAATAGGAAAAAAAATAGGAATGACAAGCTACTACGATGCTGAAGGAAAAGCAGTCGGATGTACTCTTGTAGAAGTTGGTCCATGTGTTGTAACGCATGTGAAAACAACTGAGAAAGATGGTTATAAAGCTATTCAGTTGGGTTTCAGCGAGAGAAAAGAGAAGAATACTCCTCAGTCTCTTGTAGGACATTTCAAAAAGGCTAATACCTCTCCAAAAGCTAAATTAGCAGAGTTCAAAACCTTTGAAAAAGCACTTAATTTAGGAGATACTCTTAGCGTATCCGACGTATTTGTAGAGGGTGACTTTATAGACGTTGTCGGTACTTCTAAAGGTAGAGGTTTCCAGGGTGTTGTTAAAAGACACGGCTTTAGCGGAGTAGGAGGTCAGACTCACGGACAGCATAACAGAGCCAGACATGCCGGTTCCATCGGTTCTTGTTCATTCCCTGCGAGAGTATTCCCTGGTCTTAGAATGGCCGGTCGTATGGGTAACCAAAGAACAAAAGTTCAGAACCTTCAGGTTTTGAAGCTATATCCTGAGAAAAACCTGCTTGTAATAAGCGGTTCACTTCCTGGATCAATCAATTCATTCGTAATTCTTGAGAAGTAATCATGGAACTTTCAGTAATAAATATTAAAGGGAAAGATACAGGCAGAAAGGTTACTTTGTCTGACGCTGTATTCGCTATTGAGCCAAATGACCATGCGATCTATCTGGACGTTAAGCAGTATTTGGCAAACAAAAGACAAGGTACACACAAAGCAAAGGAAAGAGCTGAAGTATCCTTTTCTACAAAGAAATTAAAGAAACAAAAAGGAACCGGTGGTGCTCGTGCAGGTAGTAGAAAATCACCAGTTTTTGTAGGTGGTGGTACTATTTTCGGTCCTAAACCAAGAGACTATAGCTTTAAGCTTAATAAAAAGGTAAAATCCCTGGCAAGACAGTCAGCGATCGCTCATAAACTAAAAGAAAACAGCCTTTCCGTTCTGGAAAATTTTAATATGGCTGCTCCTAAAACAAAAGAGTTTTTAGCTATCCTTTCCCAACTTTCTCTTCTAAATACTAAAACACTTTTTGTGTTGCCGGAAGTAGATAAAAATATCGTATTGTCCTCAAGAAATATATCAAGAGCAAAAGTCGTTACTGTAAACGACCTGAACACTTACGAAGTATTGAATGCAGACAAACTAATCGTTGCAGAAGGTGCTGTACAGAAATTAGAAGCTTTATTGAACTAATACGAAGATGAAAAACATTCTGATAAAACCACTTATTACAGAGAAAGTAGCTACCCTTAATGAAAAAGGTAAATACGGTTTCGTAGTAGCCAAAAAATCCAATAAAGTGGAGATCAAAAAAGCCATAGAAAAACTTTATGGCGTAAATGTAGAAGAGATTAATACCATGATCTGTCGTGGTAAATCTAAAAGCAGATACTCTAAATCCGGAGTACTGTCAGGAAGAACTCCTTCTTACAAAAAGGCTATTGTGAAAGTAGCAGAAGGTGAAGTGATAGATATTTATAGTGGCATTTAATATTGAACTGAAATGGCAATCAAAAAATTAAGACCGATAACACCAGGTACGAGATTCAGAGTAGCCCCTACATTTGAGGAGATTACTCACAACAGACCTGAAAAGTCATTGGTTACAAGTATTAAAAAATCAGGTGGTAGAAATGACTCTGGAAAAATGACCATGCGCTATACTGGTGGTGGACATAAGAGACAATATCGTATCATTGATTTTAAAAGAGATAAGTTTGACGTTCCCGCAATTGTAAAAACAATTGAGTACGATCCGAACAGAACCGCCAGAATTGCTCTTCTTCAATATGCAGACGGAGAGAAAAGATATATCATCGCTCCTCAGGGGTTAAAAGTAGGTACCGAACTAAAGTCCGGTAAGGCTGTTGCTCCTGAACTGGGAAATGCTCTGCCACTTTCTGAAATGCCAATGGGTACTGTGGTACACAATGTGGAACTGAAAGTTGGAAAAGGTGCAGCGATGGCAAGAAGTGCCGGATCTTATGCCCAGCTGGTAGCTCGTGATGGTAAATACGCCACTCTGAAATTGCCTTCTGGCGAAATGAGATTAGTTTTAGCTGCTTGTATGGCTACTGTGGGAGCCGTTTCTAACGGAGATCACATGAATACAAAAGTAGGTAAGGCTGGTAGAAACAGATGGAAAGGCATCAGACCAAGAACAAGACCAGTAGCAATGAACCCGGTAGATCACCCAATGGGTGGTGGTGAAGGTAGAGCTTCAGGAGGTCACCCACGTTCTAGAAACGGTTTGTTGGCAAAAGGTAAGAAAACAAGAAGCCTGACCAAGTATTCTAAGAACTTGATCATTAGCAAAAGGAAAAAATAAAAACATTTGAATTGAAATGGGACGTTCGATAAAAAAAGGACCTTATATTGACTACAGACTGGCAAACAAAGTAGATGCCATGAATGACTCTGGAAAGAAGTCAGTTATTAAGACTTGGTCAAGAAGATCTACAATATCACCGGATTTCGTAGGACATACTTTCGCTGTCCACAACGGGAATAAGTTTATACCAGTTTTCGTTACCGAAAACATGGTAGGTCATAAAATGGGAGAGTTTGCTCCCACCAGAGTATTCAAAGGACATACTGCTGCTAAAAAAGGATAATAAATCATTGTTGAGATGGAAACAGGAATTAAACCAAGAAGATCGGTATTAAAAAGGCAGAAAAAGGATGCTGCCAAATTAGCGAAAGCTCAGGGCGCAACAGTAGCCAAATTAAACGATGTTCCTACCTCAACCAGGAAGATGAGGTTAGTAGCAGATCTAATCAGAGGCAAAAGAGTGAATGAAGCTCTTCCAGTCCTTAAGTTTCAGGCAAAACAAGGTGCCAGAAGATTAGAAAAGTTATTACTGGCTGCGATTTCTGATTGGAGCAATAAGAATTCTTCAATTAATATTGAAGATGCGGATCTATACATTAAAAATATCTTTGTGGATGGAGGTACAGTTCTGAAAAGAATGAGACCTGCACCTCAGGGTAGAGGATACAGAGTTAGAAAGAGATCTAACCATGTAACTCTTGAAGTGGATAGCTTAGTAGCACCTGAACTGCTTTTGAAAAAAGTAGAAACAGAAGCTAAAAAAGAGGAGAAGGCTGATAAGAAAGCTTCTAAAGCTCCTGCAAAAGCTACTGCTGAGAAAAAAGAAACTAAGAAATCAACTAAGAAAACTGATAAATAATCACTCATGGGACAAAAGGTTAGCCCGGTAGGCTTCAGACTAGGTGTTGTTAAAGGTTGGGACTCCAACTGGTACGGCGGAAAAACATTTTCAGATAAATTGATTGAAGATGAAAGAATCAGAAAATATGTTTCTGCCCGTATTCCAAAAGGTGGTATTTCAAAGATTGTTATTGAAAGAACATTAAAAAGAATCACACTTACCATCAATACTGCCCGTCCGGGAGTAGTGATCGGAAAAGGTGGAGCCGAGGTAGATAAAATCAAGGAAGAGTTAAAGAAGATCACCAATAAGGATGTTCAGATTAACATTTTCGAGATCAAGAGACCTGAGCTGGATGCTAAATTAGTAGGAGAGTCTATTGCTTCTCAGTTGGAAGGAAGAATTTCCTTTAGGAGAGCGATGAAGCAGGCAATCGCTGCTACAATGAGAGTAGGAGCACTTGGAATCAAAGTGAGACTATCCGGCCGTCTGGGTGGTGCTGAAATGGCAAGAACAGAAGGTTATAAAGAAGGTAGAGTACCTCTTCATACTCTTAGAGCAGATGTTGATTATGCAATATCAGAAGCTCAGACCGTATATGGTAAAATAGGAGTGAAGGTATGGATCTTCAAAGGAGAAGTATATGGTAAGAGAGACCTTTCTCCTAACATTGGTGTAATGACTTCCGGAGCAGGTAATTCAGGCGGTTCTTCAAACAACAATGAGAACGATGGACCGAAGAGAAGAAGACCTGATAATAGAGGTGGACACAACAATAAGAAAAGAAGAACAGATAAATAATATAACACTAACTAGAGTTTAAGGACTCCAGGTTAAATATTAATACGATGTTACAACCTAAAAGAACAAAATATAGAAAGCAGCAAAAAGGAAGAGTAAGAGGCCTTGCTACAAGAGGAGCTCTTATATCCTTCGGTACTTTTGCTATCAAAGCACTTGAGCCAGGTAGAATCACTGCCCGTCAGTTGGAAGCAGCACGTATCTCCGTGACACGTGCTATGAAGAGAGAAGGCCAGGTTTGGATCCGTGTGTTCCCTGATAAGCCGATTACTAAGAAGCCTGCTGAAGTTCGTATGGGTAAAGGTAAAGGAGCTCCGGAATATTGGGTAGCAGTAGTAAAACCTGGAACAATTATATTTGAATCTGCTGGCGTGTCTTTGGAGATCGCACAAGCTTCAATGAGATTGGCTGCTCAGAAATTACCGGTAAGAACAAGTTTTGTTGTACGTCCTGACTACGTTGCCTAAGATATAGTTATGAAAAAGAAAGTTAACATTAAAGACCTGTCCGTAGAAGAACTGAATACTCAGATCGCTACAGAAGAAGAAAACCTTAGAAGGTTGAAATTCGGGCATGCAGTTTCTCCGATCGAAAATCCTATGAAAATAAGAGAAACTAAAAAAGTAGTCGCTAGACTTAAGACTGCACTACATGCTAAACAACAATAATTCTTAAAGAAATGGAAGCAAGAAATTTTAGAAAAGAAAGAGTAGGTAAAGTCATCAGTAATAAAATGACTAAATCTATCACTGTTGCAGTAGAGCGTAAAGTTAAGCACGGCATGTACGGTAAATTCGTAAAGAGAACAACTAAATTCATGGCACACGATGAGAAGAATGAGTGCGCTATCGGAGATGTTGTAAAAATTATGGAAACCAGACCTCTTAGTAAGTCTAAGCGTTGGAGATTGGTAGAAGTAATCGAAAAAGCAAAATAATAAAAATTATGAGTTTTGAGTGCTGGATTTTTGAGTTCATCATTCGAAATAAAAAATTCAAAATTTAAAAAAAATGATACAGCAAGAATCCAGGTTAACGGTAGCAGACAATAGCGGAGCCAAAGAAGTATTGGTGATCAGAGTACTGGGTGGTACTAAGAGAAAGTATGCTTCTATCGGTGACAAGATTGTAGTCACTGTTAAGTCGGCGCTGAGCACAGGTAACGTTAAAAAAGGTACCGTTTCTAAAGCAGTGATCGTAAGAACTAAAAAGGAGATAAGAAGACCAGATGGTTCTTATATCAGATTCTCAGACAACGCAGCAGTGTTGTTGAACAACCAGGATGAACCAAGAGGCACACGTATCTTCGGTCCGGTGGCAAGAGAATTAAGAGAAAAGCAATTTATGAAGATCGTTTCTTTAGCTCCGGAGGTATTATAATATGGAAAAGAAGAATAAAGTAACAAAGGTACACATTCGCAAAGGCGATACTGTAATCGTAATTGCCGGAGATTCCAAAGGTAAGGAAGGAAAAGTTTCCAAAGTATTGGTTTCTGAGAGCAAAGCCATCGTAGAAGGCTTGAACATGGTGAAAAGACACCTGAAACCTACCGCTACCAAGCCACAGGGAAGCATTGTAGAAAAAGAAGCTCCTATTCATGTGAGTAATCTGCAATTGAAAGACCCTAAGACTGGAAAGCCTACAAAGGTTGGAAAGAAACTGGATAGCAATAAAAAATTAGTTAGATACTCTAAAAAGACCGGTGAGGTAATAAAAAATGGCTAACCCGAGATTAAAAGATAAATACCTGAACGATGTAGTTCCTGCTCTGAAAGCTAAATTTCAGTACAAATCAATTATGCAGGTTCCAAAAATCACTAAGATTGTGGTTAACAAAGGTATCGGAGCTGCAGTAGCAGACAAGAAATTGGTTGAAATAGGGGTGGAAGAACTTTCTACTATTACAGGTCAGAAAGCACTTGCTACAAAATCGAAGAAAGACATTTCTAACTTCAAACTAAGATCTGGAGTTCCTATTGGAGCAAAAGTAACTCTTAGAGGAGAAAAAATGTATGAGTTCTTTGATAGATTGGTAACCGTGGCTCTTCCACGTGTACGTGACTTCAAAGGAATCAACGATAAAGGTTTCGATGGAAAAGGAAATTATACTCTTGGTGTAAAAGAGCAGATTATTTTCCCTGAGATCAGTATAGATAAAGTAGCAAAAATCTCTGGTATGGATATTACCTTTGTAACAACTGCTACTACAGATGAAGAAAGTTTTGAACTGCTAAAGGCTTTTGGTATGCCTTTCGCTTCTCTTAAAAAATAACTAAAATGGCTAAAGAATCAGCAAAAGCAAGAGAAAGAAAAAGAGAAAGAACAGTAGCTAAATATGCTGCTAAAAGAAAAGCTCTTAAAGAAGCAGGTGACTATCTGGGCCTGGACAAACTTCCTAAAAATGCTTCCCCTATAAGATTACACAACAGATGTAAGCTTTCCGGAAGACCAAAGGGATATATGAGAAAGTTCGGAGTATGCCGTAACTTCTTCAGAGATATGGCAAATGCCGGAAAAATCCCGGGAGTTACCAAGGCAAGCTGGTAATAAATCTCAAGATTGTTTTTTTATTCAGAAAACTTTCTTAACTTTGCAGCCCTATTTCAGGGCTTTTAAATTTTAATGACTGATAACGAATTTATTATAAAAGAAAGATAGATATGACGGATCCTATCGCAGACTACCTGACCAGACTCAGAAATGCAGTGAAAGCAAAGCACCGCATTGTCGAGATTCCTGCTTCTAATATCAAGAAGGAAATTACGAAAGTACTTCATGATAAAGGGTACATTCAAAGCTACAAATTCGAGGATAGCAATGTACAAGGTACGATCAAAATAGCCTTGAAATACAATCCGGTTGATAAACAACCTGCAATTGTAAACCTGGAAAGAATCAGTAAGCCAGGTCTTAGAAAATATAAGTCTGCGGAAGAGCTTCCAAGAGTATTGAATGGCTTAGGTATCGCAATTATTTCTACTTCAAAAGGAGTTATCTCCGATAAAGAAGCTAGAGAAATGAATATTGGTGGCGAAGTTCTTTGCTACGTTTATTAATTGGTTAAATATAGGTTGATTAACAACTTCAAAAGAATATAAGTATGTCAAGAATCGGTAAAAATCCAATTGCATTGCCTGCCAAAGTAGAAATTTCAATGAGCGGCTTCAATGTAGTAGTTAAAGGACCTAAAGGTACTTTAACTCAGGCAATTGATCCGGATATTAAAGTGAATGTAGCAGATGGCCAGATTGAAGTGACCCGTCCTACAGATCAAAAAAGACATAAAGCGCTTCATGGCCTTTATAGATCTTTGATTGCCAATATGGTAAAAGGAGTAAGCGAAGGATACAAAATTGACCTGGAATTAGTAGGGGTAGGTTTTAAAGCAAATGCAACAGGAAACATACTGGAGCTAAGTCTTGGATACTCTCACAATATTTTCATGGCTTTGCCGGCTGAAATAGCTGCAAAGGCTGTAACAGAAAAAGGTAAAAACCCTATCGTTACGTTAGAAGGAATTGACAAGCAATTGATCGGACAAGTAGCGGCTAAAATCAGATCTCTGCGTAAGGTTGAGCCATACAAAGGAAAAGGTGTACGCTTTGTAAATGAAGCAGTAAGAAGAAAAGCTGGTAAGACTGCCGCTAAATAATTAAGTAAATAATAACGAAAGGAGGAAACTCCAATCATTTTAATAAATTTTAAAATGGCAACTGTAAAAAGTTTAAGAAGATTAAGAATCAGCAGAGGAATCAGAAAGAAAGTTTCTGGTACTGCCGTTAAGCCAAGACTTTCTGTATTTAGAAGTAATACAGGGATTTATGCTCAACTAATTGATGATATTAGTGGTAAGACATTAGCAAGTGCTTCCAGTAATGATTTGAAATCTGAGAAAGGAACGAAATCGGAACTTTCTAAAAAAGTTGGAAGCTCAATTGCAGAGAAAGCAAAAGCAGCAGGAATCGCAGATGTCGTTTTCGACAGAGGTGGTTATTTGTACCATGGTAGAATAAAAGCATTAGCAGAAGGTGCTCGCGAAGGCGGCCTAAAATTCTAAGAATTATGTCTCAAAACTCAAAAGTAGTAAAAGCTAGCGAAATCGACTTAAAAGAAAAAGTTGTTTCAATAGGAAGAGTAACAAAAGTAGTAAAAGGTGGACGTAGGTTCAGTTTCGCTGCAATAGTGGTAGTAGGAAATGGTGATGGTGTAGTAGGTTATGGATTAGGGAAAGCTAATGAAGTAACAGATGCTATTACAAAAGGTATCGAAGATGCAAAGAAGAACCTGATTAAGGTTCCTGTTATGAAAGGTACTGTTCCTCATGCTATCCACGGAAAATATAGTGGAGGGTTTGTATTTCTGAAGCCTGCTGCAACAGGTACCGGTGTAATTGCTGGTGGTGCGATGCGTGCAGTATTGGAAAGTGCCGGTGTGAAAGATGTACTTGCAAAGTCCAAAGGATCTTCTAATCCACATAACGTGGTTAAAGCAACATTCGATGCTTTACTTAAAATGAGAGCTCCACACGTAGTGGCAACTCAAAGAGGAATTGCTTTATCAAAAGTATTTAACGGAAAATAACAATGGCTAAGGTAAAAGTTACCCAGGTAAGAAGTTTAATAGACAGACCAAAAGATCAAAAACTGACAATTCAGGCTTTAGGTCTTGGGAAAATGAATAAATCTGTTGAAGTTGAAGCTACTCCACAGATCAAAGGAATGATTAAGAAAGTAAGTCATTTAGTTGTAGTTACTGAATTATAATAAAAAATGAAACTAAACACATTAAAACCTGCTACAGGGTCAGTTAAAAGTGATAAAAGGATAGGTCGTGGAACCGGTTCCGGTAGAGGTGGTACTTCTACAAGAGGTCACAAAGGTGCCAAATCAAGATCTGGATACTCCAGCAAAATTGGATTTGAAGGTGGCCAGATGCCTCTTTACAGACGTTTGCCTAAGTTCGGATTTAACAACCCTAACAAAGAGGAATTTAAAGCAATCAACCTGGATACTCTTCAGGAACTTGCTACAAAAGCATCTTTGTCTGTAATTACTGTAGAGACTCTTCTTCAAAATGGTCTTTGCTCTAAAAAAGACAAAGTGAAAATTTTGTCTCGTGGAGAGCTTAAGAGCAAAGTAGAGGTTACGGCTCACGCCTTCTCTAAAGCATCTATTGCAGCGATTGAAAAGTCAGGTGGTAAAGCAACCGTACTATAATTCATGAAAAGGTTTATAAAGACCATACAGAATATATTTTCTATCGAAGAACTGAGAACCAGGATATTCTATACTCTTGGTTTTTTGGTTGTCTTTAGACTAGGTTCCTTCATTGTACTTCCGGGAGTAGATCCTAAATCAGTAGGAGAGGCAGAAGTAGAAGGAATTCTTGGTGTTATCAATACTTTCAGTGGAGGAGCATTCAGTAATGTTTCTGTATTAGGTCTTGGTATTATGCCTTATATCACTGCTTCGATTGTGATACAGTTGCTGGGATTTGCCTGGCCGTACATGCAGAAGCTTCAAAAAGAAGGTGATTCAGGAAGGAAAAAAATTAATAACTATACAAGGCTGTTGACTGTTATTGTAGCAACTGCTCAATCTATAGGTTATTTAGCTACTTATGTAAAACCGGAAATGATTTTGTCCGGAATGGATGGTTCTGGTTATGTTCTTACCAGAATAGCTGCATTGGTATCTGGAACAATGTTTTGTCTTTGGTTAGGAGAAAAAATAACAGACAAAGGAATTGGTAATGGTATTTCCATGTTGATCATGGTCGGAATTATTTCTAGACTTCCCCAGGCCATTATCTCAGAAGCATTGACCGGTGGTTTGAAAGGTTCCCTTCCGTTTATTATTGAATTAGTTGTATTCTTCTTTATCATTATGGGAGTAGTTGCGATTACTCAAGCTGTTAGAAGAATTCCGGTTCAGTATGCTAAGCAGATCGTTGGAAATCAGACCGTAGGTGGTCAAAGACAATACTTACCGCTTAAAGTGATAGGGGCTGGTGTAATGCCGATCATTTTTGCACAGTCTGTAATGTTTCTACCATCCTTGATAGCTTCATTACTTCCTGAAAATGAAAATGTAGCTTCTTTAACAATGGCTTTTGGTGACTTTACTTCATGGCAATACAATGTTGCTACAGCAGTGATGATCATACTCTTTACATTCTTTTATACTGCGATCTCTATTAATCCCAGACAGATTTCTGAGGATATGAAAAGAAACAGTGGTTTTATTCCGGGAGTAAAACCAGGGGAAGCTACTTCTGAATATATTGATCAGGTGTTGTCTAAAATTACATTACCTGGAGCATTATTCCTCGCAGTGATCGCCTGTATGCCTGCTTTTGCTTATATGGCGGGTGTTCAACGTGATTTTGCTTATTTCTTTGGAGGTACTTCTTTACTGATCCTTGTCGGAGTAGTATTGGATACCCTTCAGCAGGTGGAAAGTTATCTGTTAGTGAGACAGTATGATGGAATGATGAAGTCCGGCCGTATTAAAGGTCGTGCTCAGGAAACAGCTGCAGTAGTATAGAGATATGATTTATTGTAAGAACGACGAAGAAGTAGAGCTAATTAAGAAAAGTGCTGATATTTTAGGTCGTACACATGCAGAAGTAGCAAAAAATATTAAACCAGGAGTAACGACTTCTGAATTAGATAAGATAGCATATAATTTTATTATTCAAAATGGTGGTAAACCATCATTTAAAGGATATAAAGGCTATCCAAGTTCTTTGTGTATTAGTGTAAATGAAGTGGTAGTGCATGGTATGCCAGGGGAATACAAACTTCAGGAAGGTGATATAGTCTCTATTGACTGTGGCGTTTACCTGAATGGATTTCACAGCGACAGTGCTTACACCTATCCTGTAGGACAGATTTCGGAAGAAAACAGAAAACTTTTAGAAGTGACGAAAGAGTCTTTGTATATGGGCATCCATCAGGCTGTATCTGGTAACAGAACAGGTGATATAGGCCATGCAGTACAAAGTTTTGTTGAAAAAGATGGTTATTCTGTAGTGAGAGAGCTTGTCGGACATGGGGTTGGGAAAAGTCTTCATGAAGAACCTGAAGTACCTAATTATGGGAAAAAAGGATCAGGAGTGAGATTGCAGGAGGGAATGGTTCTGGCAATTGAACCGATGGTCAACAGAGGTAAGAAAAGCGTATTTCAGGAAAACGATGGTTGGACAATCAGGACAGTAGATCGTAAACCTTCGGCACACTTTGAACATACAGTAGTAGTAAGAAAAGGCAAAGCTGAAATCCTTACTACATTCAAATATATCGAAGAAGTATTGGGAATATAAATTATTAAATGGCAAAACAGTCATCAATAGAGCAAGACGGAAAGATATTAGAAGCATTGTCAAATGCTATGTTTCGTGTTGAATTGGAAAATGGTCATCAGGTTATTGCCCATATTTCAGGTAAAATGAGGATGAACTATATTAAGATCCTCACGGGTGATAGAATCAGATTGGAAATGTCTCCATATGATTTGACAAAAGGAAGAATAGTATTCAGATACAAATAGTATAAGTACAATTATGAAAGTAAAAGCATCCATAAAGAAAAGAAGCGTTGATTGCAAGATCATCAGACGCAACGGTAAGTTGTACGTAATCAACAAAAAGAATCCAAGATATAAACAAAGACAAGGTTAATATATATTACTATGGCAAGAATTGCAGGTGTAGATATTCCGGATAACAAGCGTGGTGAGATCGCTTTAACATACATATTCGGTATAGGTCGTAAATCAGCTCAAAATATCCTTTCTAAAGCAGGAGTAAACTGGGATAAGAAGGCTGGTGAGTGGGACCAGGAAGAATCTACAAAAATCAGAAATGTCATCGGGGCTGAAATCAAAACCGAAGGTGTACTGAAGTCAGAAATACAACTGAACATCAAACGTCTTTTGGACATTGGATGTTACAGAGGTCTTAGACACAGAAAAGGGCTTCCTGTAAGAGGACAGAGAACCAAAAACAACTGTAGAACCAGAAAAGGAAAACGTAAGACAGTTGCTAATAAGAAAAAAGTTACTAAATAGTAAGTAGATAATATTATGGCGCAAAATTCATCCGCAGCAAAAAGAAAAGACAAAGCTAAGAAAAGAGTAGTAGTGGTGGAGTCTGTAGGTCAGGCACACATTAAGGCTTCTTTCAACAATATTATTGTATCTCTTACCAATACATCAGGTCAGGTTATTTCCTGGGCTTCTGCTGGTAAGATGGGCTTCCGGGGTTCTAAAAAGAATACTCCTTATGCTGCTCAGGTTACCGCTCAGAATTGTGGTCAGGTAGCTTACGATTTAGGCTTAAGAAAAGTAGAAGTATTCGTAAAAGGTCCTGGTGCAGGTAGAGAATCTGCCATCAGAACTTTACAAGGAGTAGGAATCGAAGTGACTCTTATTAAAGATATCACTCCGCTGCCACACAATGGTTGCAGACCTCCTAAGAAAAGAAGAGTATAATAACATTATTAAATTATAAATTTTGAATTCAAAATGATAGATCAATTCAAAATTTAAAATTGAAAATTCAAAATTAAAAACAATGGCAAGGTATACAGGTCCTAAAGTTAAAATTTCAAGAAAGTTCGGTGAGCCGGTATTGGGTACTGGTAAGGCATTACAAAAGAAAAACTACCCTCCGGGAATGCATGGCAGAGGAAAGAAGAGAAAATCTTCTGAATATGCTACTCAGCTTGCTGAAAAGCAAAAAGCTAAGTACACTTATGGTGTTCTGGAAAGACAATTTGCGAAGACTTTCGATTTGGCTGCCCGTAAAGGTGGTATTACAGGTGAAAACCTTTTGAAATTCCTTGAGGCCAGACTTGATAATACTGTATTCAGACTAGGTTTAGCTCCTACAAGAAGAGCTGCCCGTCAGTTAGTATTACACAAACATATTACTGTTAATGGTAATCTGGTAAACATCCCTTCTTACTCTTTGAAGCCGGGAGAAATAATTGCAGTAAGAGAGAAATCAAAATCTCTTGAATTGATCGGAGATAGCCTTGCCGCAAGAGGAGGTAAAAAATTCTCCTGGTTGGAGTTCGAAGCTTCTACGTTAACAGGAAAATTCGTAACCTATCCTACCAGAGATGAAATTCCGGAGAACATCAATGTTCAGTTGATCGTCGAGTTGTACTCTAAATAATAGTTTTGATGAAAATTCGTATATTGCAATAGCGTGTACGATTTTTATCTTTAAGATTAACTAAAACTTTTAAAAATAATATATATATGTCAATACTATCATTTCAAATGCCTGAGAAAGTGGTAATGGAAAAAGCAACAGACTTTCATGGTCTGTTCGAATTCAAGCCATTGGAAAAAGGTTATGGTGTTACGATAGGAAACGCACTAAGAAGAATTTTACTTTCTTCTCTGGAAGGTTATGCGATTACAGGAATTAAAATCCCTGGTGTATTGCATGAGTTTTCAACTATCCCTGGCGTTGTAGAAGACGTAACAGAGATTATTTTGAATCTTAAAATGGTTAGATTCAAAAAGATTTCTGATGCCAATGAATCTAAAATTGTCGTTTCTATTAAGAAACAAGAGCAATTCAAAGCGGGTGATATCGCTAAATTTACCTCCACCTATCAGATCCTGAATCCTGATTTTGTAATCTGTAATCTGGATTCTAATACAAGTTTTGATATTGAAATCACTCTTGAAAAAGGAAGAGGATATGTTTCTTCTGAAGAAAACAAGCCAACAGAACAGGTGTTTGGATATATTCCGATCGATGCGATTTTCACTCCGATCAAAAATGTAAAATACAGTATTGAAAATACTCGTGTGGAGCAGAAGACGGACTACGAAAAGCTTATCCTGGAGATTGAAACAGATGGCTCGATTCATCCGGAGGATGCTCTGAAAGGTGCTGCTAATATCCTGATCAAGCACTTTATGCTATTCTCAGATCAGACAATGACCCTTGACTCTGTGAAAGCAGAAGAAGAGTCTGTAGTGGATGAAGAAATGCTTCGTATGAGAAAATTACTGAAAACAAGCATCGCAGATCTTGATCTTTCTGTAAGAGCATACAACTGCCTGAAAGCTGCAGACATTAAGACGCTGGGAGATCTTGCCGCTCTTGATATCTCTGACATGATGAAATTCAGAAATTTTGGTAAAAAATCACTTGCCGAGCTTGAGCAACTGATCCAGGACAAAGGTCTGACATTTGGTGTGGACGTAGCGAAATATAAATTAGACGAAGACTAAGAATAATATGTTGTGTGTAAAGAGTTGTTAGTTCGTCGAAGTACCTAACAACTAACAACCAACAACCAACAATAAGTACAAATATGAGACACGGAAAGAAAATTAATCACCTCGGAAGAACATCTCAGCATAGACAAGCTCTTTTGTCTAACATGGCTTCTTCTTTGATTCTTGATAAAAGAATTGAAACTACAGTAGCTAAGGCAAAGGCATTGAGAAAATATGTGGAGCCTCTTCTTACAAAAGCTAAAAGCGACTCTACTCATGCAAGAAGAGTAATTTTCTCTTACCTTCAGAATAAAGAGTCTGTGAAAGAGCTTTTTGACAACGTAGCAGAGAAAATTGCTACAAGACCTGGTGGATACACCAGAATCGTTAAAACGAGCTTCAGACTTGGAGATAACGCAGATATGTGTCTGATGGAACTGGTAGACTACAACGAGCTTTATACAAAAGAAGCTTCTAAGAAAACTACCAGAAGAAGCAGAAGAACTTCTCCAAAGAAGACAGAAACCGGAGCTGAGAACACAGAAGCAAAAGATGCTCCTTCAGCAGAGTAATTATTATAATAACAACAATAAAAAAAGGGCTTACAAAGCCCTTTTTTTATTGTACAAACCCTTCAGGTGATTCCATTTGATCTTAAACAGGTCAACTATCATCGGGATCGTATGCTTTAGAAGACTCACGCTTGACTCTTCCTGATTTCTTAACGTGACAGGAATACGTTTGATGTCATAATTCCGTTTGAGCGCGATATAAAGAAGCTCTACATCAAAAGCAAATCCGTTGACCTTGCTCACTCCGAAAATATCCTCTGCAATTATATTCCGGAATCCTTTGATCCCACATTGAGTGTCGTTTAAGCCGGTTGTTACAAACCTCCCTACGAAAAATGAAAAGATAGAACTGCTGATCTTTCGCGCTTTTGGAATTTCTGTAAAATAGCTGGATCCTTCTAATGTCCGGTCGCCCGTGGCGATATCAAACTCTTTTTGATCCAGGTATTTCAAAATAGTAGAGATTGCCGTGTAATCAAAGGGGATATCGGAATCCGTGAAGATTCTGAATGTTCCCGAAGCTGCCAGCATCCCGTTTCGTACGGCCGCTCCTTTTCCCATGTTGTGAGAATTTCTGAAATACCTTATCTTATGCTGGTGAGCAATTTCTCTAAGCAGGCCATCGTCTTTTGAACCATCGTCTACGAGAATAATTTCGTAGGCAAAATGCTGGCTGTTTAAAAAAATAATAAGTGCTGGCAACTGTTTTTGGATAACAGTACCGGAATTATAACAAGGAAGTATCAGGCTCAGGTACGGGATCATAGACAGTAAGTTAATAAATTTCAACGGTTGGACGATCTTTCATAGGCATATCGGATAGGAGAAGACTGCTCAATAGTATAGCCGGAGCGTGAAGTTGTACGACCGTAGAGGGTTGATTTTTATCGTGATTACTGATATTGACAGCATAATAATTGCCCATGACCGATTCATGAAAAGAGTCTATCTGTACTTCGTTGGGGGTAGAACCAGGGTTGTACATACTGAATGCCAGCGAAAATTCTTTGTAGGGAGAATAATAAAACAGCGTTGCAGAGTTTACAGCATTAGGCAGAGAATCTTTTCCGGTAAACAGAGTGCTGTCCAAAGGGGCGAAAAGCAGGAAGCCTTCTTTCGCTTTATGAGTTTCCCGTTTTTTAACTATATAGAGAGGGGCAGAGGGGTTCTCTGCTCTTTGTTCCCGAAACGATGTTAGATCTTTCGTAATATGAATGAGTTTATTTTTCTTGTTATAAATATAGCTACTCCAGCTAAATCCCTGGTTAAAGAGATCTAATTGTGCAGAGCTGTTTTCCCATAAATCTTCTCCATAGATGATGGCTCCTTCCGGAAGATTCAGGAAGGTTTCCGAAGTACAGAAATCGTCTATCATGTCAAATGTCAATTTACCTTGCGCCATGTCCCGGGCAGTGTAGTGATTGGAATAGCTGGTTTTGATAGAAAGCGAAAAAAGGTATACGGTCAATGTACCGGTGTACATGATTTTAAGAATCATATTCCTGCGCATGAGTCTGTAACCGGCCTGGCATAGGAGGGTAAAGAGCAGGACGACTCCGAAAAAACTAAAAAACGTAGGGATATATCCTTTGAGATCAGGATAATCGGTATTGTATTTTTTAGTCACTGTTAAAAAAATATGAGAAAGATAAATTAAGATCAACGAAGCCAGGATCCCCAGCAGGATTTTTCGAACACTCAGGTGGGGGAGTCGTGTGAGCACAATATTAAGCAAGGTGCAGGCTATAACCGCCTTGACCAACCACTCTACCCGGGCATTCTGTAAGATGTAGAACAGATCGTTTTTATGTCCTGTAATAAGGTCGGACTGGTATTGAAAGACTGATTGGTTTTGGTAAAAAACACTTAGCGGGAAAGCGGATTCGGGATAATTTTTCAGGATAGAGAAAACACCTTTCGCCGAAATGACGGGAGCAAGTGAATTGCCATCATAGTTGGTCGGGTATAGCATGTAAAAAGTGAAATAAACGATCAGGTACAACCCTCCTACGATGATAAAGGGGAGAAGTGTTTTAAATGTTTTCTTGTAGGGGAAAGTAATTTCGTTAAGTCGTTTTTCCTTGGCATAATGTGCGAGAATGATCATGGCAACTATCAGAAGGTAGAGGAGGTAAACTTCATAGAAAAGCAAGCCTGCTAAATAGACAATGGCAGAAGACAGGAGGTATACAGGTTTTCGGATTTCAAGGTATTTTAAGAGTAGTAAGACCGAGCATAGAATCAGAGTAAAGGAAAAACAGAAGCAGAAGGGGTAACATACGATCAGGGAGGTCCATTTGGAAAGAGAAAGTGTGGTAAGCAACAGTGTAAGAGATAGCATGCCCATTGCTGTCGATTTAAATACTTTTATGATTACTGCAGAGAAGACGAAAAAAGAAATGGCCAGAGAAGTATATTGAATTGTTTTCGTGAAAACATGATTATCGAAAGTATAAGGAAATGTGTAAAGAGGATTGACCAGTGCAAAATAGAACCGTCCGTTGTCCTTGGCAAACTGGAAGGCGAGTGGCCAAAGATCCTTACGAAAAGAAAGATGGTAGTACAGCATGTCATCTCCTGTCGTGATACCTATCTCAAAAAAAGGATAGAGCGTGATCAGGGTCATTAGTCCGAGCAGTATCCATAGAATTGTTTTGTGCTGAACGGTTGTATTTTCCAGATTCATGATTTCGGTATTTTTGAAAGATGCGATTATGACAGAGAGCCAATGAATACCCAGTCCCCCTGTATTTTTTCGCAGGTATATTGTTCTATTTGCAGAGTATGTATCAGTTTCTCTTTGAAAGGGAAAAAATTAACATGTTCGTCAAGTGTGTAGTAATAATAACGTTGGCATGGGACGGCTACGATCAATGTTTTTTTTGTAATTCTCTTAAGCTCGGCAATTGCCTGGTCCAGGTTGATAATGTGTTCCAGTACATGAGAGCAGGTTACGATCTCAAACGATTTATCCGGGAAAGGAAGTGCTTCGATATTGCCTTTTACATAGGTGTATTCAGAAGATAGGTCCGTATTTTTGATATCGAAACCATAAAGGTCAATAGCAGGACAGGTCTTTTTTATTTGCTTCAACAGATATCCGTTTCCACTTCCGATGTCGATCAGATTAGAGGTATCAGAAGATATTGTTTTCAGGATCAGGTCAAGTGAGGCTTTGTTAAGATCTGTAGCCCTGTTTCTTGAAATAGTATCCAGATTGTTGTAAAAGTTGTCGTAATCTTTTTCGGAGAAATGGTATACATTTTTTTTGAAATCCATTACCTCTCTGATTTTCTTGCCTCTGTAGGCAAAATAATAAAATGGATACATGAAAAGCCTGCTGTCACGGATAAAAGGGGGAAGGCATTCATCCATGAAATAACGGATAATATTGGTGGTTCTGCGGTTCATGCTTGAGTAAAATATCGGGACAATATAGGGATTTCAATTGTAATTTTATGGCAGGTATCCTGCTCCCGGACGTATTTTCTGAGGGATTGGGAACAGAAAAAGATGAATTTGCCCATCTTTTTGTAATACCTAATATTTATTTAATACTATTAAATAAGTTGCCCACACCTCATGAAAAGTCCTTCTGTTTTCTTAACTTTGTGCAATTTGAAGAGAACCTAAAACATAATTTTGCAAGTTAAGAATATGAAAATAAATTCACGAAAAGAAGCTTACCTCGTCCTTGAGGATGGTATGTGGGTGAAGGGGACCGCAGTAGGAAAGATTGGTACTACTACCGGTGAAATATGTTTCAATACCGGAATGACCGGTTATCAGGAAATTTATACAGATCCTTCCTATTATAAGCAGATCATCATCAATACTACCGCCCATATTGGGAATTATGGAACACATACCCAGGAGGTAGAGTCGGATGGAGTGAAATTCAGCGGGTTGGTTTGTAAGACTTTTTCGGATATCACTTCCCGGCATGATTCGGATGCTTCTCTTCAGCAATATTTTGAAAAAAATGGGATTGTGGGAATTGCGGATGTAGATACCCGTATGCTGGTACGTCATGTGAGAAGCAAAGGTGTGATGAATGCCATTATTTCTTCAGAGATCACAGACGTGGAAAAACTGAAAGAAGAATTGAAAAAAGTACCTTCGATGAAAGGACTTGAACTTTCCAGCCAGGTAAGTACCAAGGAGCCTTATTTCGTAGGTGATGAGAATGCCAAGCATAAAGTAGCAGTGTTGGATCTTGGGGTGAAAACAAGTATTCTTTCCAATATTACTTCCAGGAACTGCTATTGTAAAGTGTTCCCGGCCAAGACCTCTTATTCAGAGATGAAAGCCTGGAATCCTGATGGATATTTTATTTCGAACGGCCCCGGTGATCCTGCGGTAACGGGTTATGCCATCGAAACAGTAAAAGAGATCCTGGAGGAGGACAAGCCTCTTTTTGGAATTTGTCTGGGACATCAGATCCTGGCAGAAGCCAATGGTATCTCTACTTATAAAATGCACAACGGACATCGTGGGCTTAACCATCCGGTGAAAAACCTGATTACCGGACTGTCGGAGATTACTTCTCAGAACCATGGTTTTGCTGTAAAGGCAGAAGACGTGGAAAAAAGCGGAACGGTGGAGATTACCCATATCAACTTAAATGATAATACGGTAGAAGGAATCCGGATGAAAAATAAGAAAGCTTTTTCTGTACAGCATCACCCTGAATCTTCTCCAGGACCACATGATTCCAGGTATTTGTTTGACACCTTTGTAGAACTTATGCAGTAATGCATAAGTTCTTTTTCTCTTAGCCGCACGTATGCGTTTTACTAAGTATTTAGGACATTTTATTTTTTTTCTTCACTTTCTATTCTCAATTGTTTTTGTTTATGAAAAAACATTGTACGTAGATGCTGCTAATTTTATTTTTAATATTGTAAACAGTGAAGATTTCTTTATCGCCGCCGGACGTTATGGTTGTCTTCCTCCCCAGTTGTTTACACTGGCAGCTGTCAAAGCAGGGCTGGCCTTGCCATCAATAGTGTTGGCTTATTCCCTGTCCTATATCCTGTATTACTATTTACTCTTTAATATAGTGGTATATCTGTTGAAAAACGCAGAGATCGGATTGGTTATTGCGTTTTCGTTGCTCTTGTGCCTGAGGCATAATTATTTTATGAACCACTGTGAAATGCACATGGCTATTATCTATTGCCTTTTCCTGGTAGCGTTCATGGATTATTATTACAAATACAGACCGTTTGGAAAAGCCTTGTATATTCTGTTGGTTACCTTGCTGATAACCCTGTGTTTCTTCAGTCATCCCGCGATCTTGTTTGCGGTGATCTTTGTGTTGCTTTACAAAGCTCTTGAGGAGAACGAAATGAAGGAGGTTAAGTTATACCTCTTTGCACTGGTGATCGGCTTGCTGGTATTGACGAAATCCTTATTTACCGAACAGGATTCCTATGAAGGAAATCTGATGAGTCAGATTTTTAATTTAAAACAGTTGTGGAGAACGCTTCCTTCTGTATACAGCGTAACCTTTTTGGTGAGCCGTTTTTTCAGCCTTTATTTCTTCGCTTCGGTATTGGGAGCTATCGTTCTTTGCTGGTATTATGTACACAGGTACTATTGGAAAATGGTTTTGGTGGCAGGCAGTATTGCAGTATTCTTATTAGCTTCTGTGATCATCTACCATGAGGGAGATGCAGACATGATGATGGAGCGGGCGTATTCGATGCTGGTTATTTTTGTGATGGTACCTTTTATGAAAGAAGTGTTTTTGAGAGCGAACGGAAGCAGGTCGATGCTGCTGATGCTTTTGTTAGTGGGAATGACAGCCGTTTCGTTTTACGGGATTTTTAAGACAGGCTTGTTTTATCGTCAGCGGGTAGAATATGTACGGGATTTTGTGAAGCAGTATGAAAAAGAACCCCATCGTAAATATATTGTAAAGAGAAGTGTACTTGATCAGGAGAAGCTTATGGTGCCCTGGGGATTTGCATTTGAAACGCTGATATATACTTCGCTGGAAGGCCCGGACCATGGGAAGACCTTTTATGTTGTGGACGATCTCGAAACATTTGAATACAATAAAAAAGATAAGGATCTTTTTCTGGCGGTTCCGTTTTGGAGAGACTGGAAAATAGAAGATCTTAATCCGAAATATTTCAGACTACCGGAAGAGGAATATACGGTTGTTCCTTAACGGAAAAGACCCAAACAGTACGATTGATCTATTGGTTGCCGATAGGGGTAATAGTAATTTATTTGTATAAGTATCTGTTTTTGTGTTATTTGCAATAGCCCTTTTCTTTTTTTAGATGATTTTTTAATAAAAATAAGAGGCGATTGGATGTGATTTTTCGCCAGAAATACTTTTTCATTTTGCCCCGAATCTTTTTATCTTTGCCCTGCCAGGTTAAAATTTTCATGGATTTGCTATAAATCTTACAGCTTTTCTCCTGCATGCCTTATTAAAAAGTTATAAAACAGTAAAAATCTAAATCTTTTAATAAAATGAGTTTAATCGAACAAATCGTAGCGCGTCAAATATTTGACTCGAGAGGAAATCCTACTGTAGAAGTAGATGTGTACACTGAAAACGGATGTATGGGGAGAGCAGCTGTTCCGTCAGGAGCTTCTACCGGTACTCACGAAGCAGTTGAATTGAGAGACGGCGACAAAGGTGCCTACATGGGTAAAGGTGTTCTGAAAGCTGTAGACAATGTAAATAATATCCTGGCCGGAGAATTGATCGGATCTTCCGTTTTTGATCAGAACCTGATCGACAAGATCATGATCGAACTGGACGGTACTCCAAATAAAGGTAAACTGGGAGCAAATGCTATCCTGGGTGTTTCTCTGGCAGTAGCAAAAGCGGCTGCAGAAGAAGCTGGTATGCCATTATACAGATATGTAGGAGGAGTGAATGCGAATACACTACCTGTTCCGATGATGAACATTATCAACGGTGGTTCTCATGCTGACAACTCTATCGATTTTCAGGAGTTCATGATCATGCCTGTTGGAGCATCCTCTTTTACTCAGGCAATGAAAATGGGAACAGAGATTTTCCATAATCTTGCGAAAGTATTGAAATCACAAAAAATGTCTACCAACGTAGGTGACGAAGGTGGTTTCGCACCAAACATTGCTTCTAATGAAGAAGCGCTTAAAACGGTGATCAAAGCGATCGAAGCGGCTGGTTTCAGACCGGGAGAAGATGTAATGATCGCATTCGATGCTGCTGCTTCTGAATTTTATGATGCAGAAACAAAACTATATCATTTCAAAAAATCAACCGGCGATAAGCTGACATCTTCTCAGATGGCTGCTTTCTGGGCGGATCTTGCAAAACGTTATCCGATCGTTTCGATCGAAGACGGTATGGCAGAAGACGACTGGGCTGGTTGGGCTGAATTGACCAAACTGGTGGGTGATAAAGTACAGTTAGTAGGAGACGATCTTTTCGTGACCAATGTAACTCGTCTTTCTGAAGGTATTGAAAAAGGAATTGCCAATTCTATTCTTGTAAAAGTAAACCAGATCGGTTCTCTTACAGAAACCATCAACGCAGTATCAATGGCTCAGAGAGCAAA
>CAYTGJ010000063.1:0-24164 GCA_964437245.1 uncultured Chitinophagaceae bacterium | reverse complement strand
GTATGAGAAACTGTGGTCCAGTTCTGCCAGCCTCCGGTATTAGGGATATTGACAGCACCCAACTGAATAGAGCCGGCATTCAGGTCAAGCGATAGTCTTCCTCCACCTACACTGGCTACTCTGTACTCTACGTTATACGTTCCGGAGGTAGGGAAATTAATGCTGTTGTAAGCCATCCAATCGCCGTTGTCGATATATCCTACATTTTGTCCGCCGCCGGCGTCCGTTGTATTTTCAAGCTGAACCCCCAGCATAGCACTATAGCTCTCTGCCTGGATCGTTCTGCTGAAAGAAGAACCTGCTCTGCGGACTCTCAGGGAAGAAGCTTTATCATTCCAGCCGTTGGCTACCAGACAGGAATTGTCTCCTCCTATCACAATAGAAGAACCGGAGAAATTGGCATCCCAATACAATTGTACTTCGTAGCCGCTGCTCACTCTCAGTGAAGAGATGTCATCATTCAGAATACCTCTGGCATTCAGGTCTGCCAGATTATAATCGCCAAGAGGTAGTCCTACTGCATGTCCACCATAGTTACAGTCTCTGTATACGGTAGCTACCGATCCCTGAGGCTGTCCGTTGTTCTGGTACACTCTTACATAATCAATAAACATCTGAGCAGGGAATGCTCCATTGTCTATTGAGAAGCCAGGCCAGTTACCACCGATCGCCATATTCAGTAAAATGAAAAAGTTGTTATGAAATTCATGGGTACTGTTTACATTGTTTGCAATGCTGGCCGTATGATAATGTACACCGTCTACAAACCACTTAATGGAAGAAGCGTCCCACTCCACTGAATAAACATGGTAAGCTGTGATATTATTCACATTTGTATTTCCTCCGTATTCCGCATGATAACCGTTCGGGTCTGACCAGTGCATGGTACCCACAACCTGGTTTCCGGTATTTACGTGCTCCATAATGTCGATCTCTCCGCAAGCAGGCCAGCCTACAGAACTGATGTTATCTCCAAGCATCCAGAATGCCGGCCATACTCCCTGAAAAGCAGGCATCGCAATACGAGCTTCGATCTTTCCGTATTTCCATGATTTTCTTCCTTGTGTTTTCATTCTGGCAGAAGTATAGTTGGCTCCTCCAAAATTTTCACGCTTGGCAGTAATTACCAACTGGCCGTTCTGAACGTGTGCATTTTCCTGTCTGTAATACTGAAGTTCATTATTCCCCCATCCACTGGCGCCTCTTCCGGTCTCAAAAACCCAGTCGCTGCTAATTCCATTCGTAAACTCATCAGCCCACACCAATTGCCAGTTCTGTGAAAATAGATTCCCTCCTGTAAGCAGGAGGAGTCCTAACATAAATATTATTCTTTTTGTTTTCATAATTATAAGTTTATAGTTTGATTTTCTTTTTTGATCTCTGTTGACCTATTCTGAATTCTGCAACAACTCCGGTCAAGTTACTTTCAGTATATTTTGTGATGCGACAGTACCTCTACTACAGCTCCGGAAGTTGTACTATCCACAGTACTGGTTACCACATTCCCCCGGGGATTTTCCGGAAAGGTTTTGGAAAACTGAAGTCCCCAATACAGTAAGACCAGGAGATAGCCCAGTATCCGTATGTATTCTTTCTGCCACAAGCGGAAAAATTTCCGGACTTCCATTGAACAGGTATTTTAAGAGGCCTCATAAGAAGACTCATGAGGCCTCCGGTGATTACTGCTTAATAAATCGCTTTACTATTTTATTCCCGTCTCTTGTATACACAAACAGATAGGTACCAGCTGCGATACCAGCTACATCAACTGTACCGTTGTCCAGAGTACCATTGAACACTTCCATTCCTTTTTCACTAATGATCTGTACGTTTCCACCGTCTGTATTAAACGGCGCTTTTATTCTGAGCTCATTTTGTACAGGGTTAGGAGCCAGTTGGAAATTTTTCTCCGGATCGTATTCAGAGGTAATGAACTCTATGTCTCCCTCGTCCGACAGGTCTGTCCGGGTATTGTTCACTTTTGTAATTCTGAACCAGTTGATGTTCCAGCCACCCTGCTGCGCATAGATCCCTACATTATAGGTACCAGCGTTGATATTTACAGTATGCGAAACAGTGGTCCAGTTTTGCCAGCCTCCTGTATTAGGGACATTTACAGCACCCAACTGAATAGATCCGGCGTTCAGATCAAGAGACAATCTTCCTCCTCCTACACTGGCTACTCTGTATTCTACTCTATAGGATCCTGAAGATGGGAAGTTGACATTATAATAAGCCATCCAATCTCCGTTGTCAATATATCCTACATTTGATCCTCCTCCGGCATCGGTCGTACCTTCTACCTGTACTCCAAACATGGCATTGAAATTTTCAGCCTGAATGGTAGTTGTAAATCCGGAAGATCCGGCTGCTCTCACTCTCAGCGAAGAAGCCTTATCATTCCAGCCGTTGGCAACCAGGCAGGAGTTATTACTGCCTACTACCAGCGAAGCACCGGAGAAATTATCATCCCAGAACAGTTGTACTTCATATCCTGAGTTTACACGTATGGAAGAGATATCATCGTTTAAAATACCTCTGGCATTCAAGGCTGCCAGATTATAATTTCCTACGGGAAGATTCACGGCAGATCCTCCATAGTTACAATCTTTGTAGAATGTTGCTACTCCGTTGTTATTATTATTGTTATTAGCTCTTACCACGTCATGAATAGCACTCAGCAGAGAGTTAGAACCTTGTACATCATGAGACAATGCCCAGATCATAATTCCACCAGCGTTGTTCAGGGCCATCTGTGTCTTTTGTTTGATGGTAGGAATCCCGTTGTATCCATCGCTTCCGAACCAATCTGAATTAGGATTGGCTCCTGCTGACAACAGTTCTGCATAAGATCTCCAGCTTGGTCTTGCATAAAACGGTACTCCGACTACGCATTTGCTAGCAGGGCATCCTTTTGACTTGAAAAGATTCAGACCGTCTACGGCAAACTGGTACGTAGAATGATGCGATCCGCCTCCGTCGTAAGCCATGATGTTTACAAAGTCAACGTACTGAAACACGGCAGAAGAAATACCGGAAGCGTTGTAGCTGTCACAAGGGACTGCGAAGCTAAGTCCTTTTCCTCTTGGTCTTAACACATTGCTCAGTTCACGCATCAATGTGGTGAAGTTATTAGACGAAGCGCCCGCATCCGGATATTCCCAGTCGATGTCCACTCCATCCAGGTTATAAGTATTTACCAGGTAAAGTGCATCGTTTATAAAATTGGCTCTTGCTCCCGCATTTGCTGCTATTGATTCAAAAACCGGATCAAGCGGCACTCCGTTATCGCTCCATCCTCCAATGGCAATATATACCTTTGCACCGTTGGCATGTGCATTGGCTACGATGGTTTGAAGATAGCCGGGGTTTTCGATCGGCTTTAGTCTTCCTCCGTATTGCGGTAAGGCAAAGGAATAGTTGATGTGTGTAAGTTTGGAATACTGGATCGAAACCTGACTCCAGGAAGGAGCATATCCGACTACCCTAAACTGAGCATGCAAAGAAATGCTTATGCTCAAAGCGAGTATCAGCATTATCGCTGATCTGAACATTAATAGTGTTGATTTCATAGAGTGTAATTTGTTTTAATGAAATAAGTAATCTGCTTGTTTAGTCAGTAATCGTATTCTTAGTTGTATTCGTTAAGTTTCATTTGTAAAAACTCCCCGGAAAGACTGGTGGATCTCTCCGGAGAGTAGTATTTATTATTGTTTGGCAAAACGCTGAATAACTTTTGAATTATCTTTCGTGATCAGCATAAGAGTAAAAATTCCTTGTCCCAGCTCGCTGACATTAACAAATGCAGCAGGATTGGAAGATTCCATTACTACTGTACCGGAGGCATCAAAGATCTTCAGATAAGCACCGGACAGATCATAATTGGTGAGTAACGTAAGTTCATGCTCTACCGGGTTTGGATACAGTTCCAGTTTTGCAGCACCGGCTGTTCCATAATTCACGGAGGCATCTGCACTTTCTGCTTCTGCTGCGATGGCTACTGCGGCACTTGCATTGGCTACACGGGTGATGCGGATCCAGTTGAGGTTCCATCCTCCGAGTTCTGCAAATATCCCCAGATTATAGGTTCCTGCATTCACATTCACGTTGTGAGAAATAGTCGTCCAGTTTTGCCATCCTCCGGTATTAGGAACATTCAATGCTCCGAGTACGATTGATCCGGCGTTCAGGTCGAGCGATATTCGTCCTCCTCCTACACTGGCTACTCTGTATTCCACTTTATAGGTACCCGTAGAAGGGAAATTAATGCTGTTGTATGCCATCCAGTCACCGTTGTCAACATAACCTACATTTTGTCCTCCTCCGGTATCCGTGGTAGGTTCGGTCTGTACCCCTGACATAGCGCTGTAATTTTCCGCCTGGATTGTTGTAGTAAAGGCCGGAGGAGTCACTACAACCGGTACGAGTTTCCAATGTCCGCTCGTCTGTCCGTTATCAGTCCATTGCTGGGCGATTGCGCCTGTTTGTGTACTCCGTCCCGCTATCTCAAGGATCTTGTGGCTGTTTTGCGGGATCAGCTTATAGAAGCCATCTCCCGCTGCTACGATCCTGAACTGCTGATTGCTTCCTGAGGCATAAGACCACTGAACGATCGGTGTGCCATCGGCAGTGCTAGGTCCGGATACATCCAGTGACTTTCCGCTGTGCTCTGCCAGGATACGGTATATTCCGCTTCCCAGATGGCTTAGTACAAAGTTCTGACAAGCACAGGAATTGCCGGTCCACTGCTGTACTCTTGCACCGTCGGATGTACTGGCACTGTTCACATCAAGGAAAAGGCTGCTGTGACGGTTCTGAAGTTTGTAGGTTCCTGCCAGGTTGGTTACTCCATCCGAAACGATTCTTACGGAAGAGATCAGATCGTTGAAACCATCGTCTACCAGACAAGCATCATCTGCAATAAAGGATTTAGAACCTCCTAAGAAATTATTATCGAGGTATACAAACACTCTGTAGCCTAATCTCACTTTCAGCGAAGAGATATCATCGTTCTGAATTCCTCTTGCCTGCAACTGAGTGACTGTATACGAACCTTCTTCCAGTCCTACGGCATATCCTCCATAATTACAGTCTTTATAAAAAGTAGCCACTGCATTGCCAGACGCTACCACCGGAGGGATATTTCCTGAGATGAAATAACTTCCGAGGGAAGCATAGTCCGAATAACCATCGGTGGCCGGATTGCCGGCACCGGTACCATCTACTGAAATATAATACCTGCCTGCACCAAGGTTGGCTGTAACGATGGCATTAAGTCCGGGAGGATTGAAGGCTCCGATCTGTGCCCCGGAAGAATTGTATAATCTTACTAAAATATCGAGGTTGCCATGGCGGGACACGGTATTCACATTCAAGGTGATATTTCCGCCGGAAGTATTGAAGGCAAAAAAATCAAGGTCGGTAGTACGTTCTATAATTCCTCTGTTCTGAGAAGACGAAACATTTCCATTCGCATCGTATACGAGGTTTCCCGCACTTGAAATAGTATTACCATAATCGTCCGCTCTGTAGCCTACTCCATAGGTAGTACTTGAGATGATCGAAAGATCGTCTTCTTTATTGTTGGATCTGTTGTATTCGCCTCTGCTCCATTGTGTGACATTTCTATAATACCCCACTCCCATGATAGGAGCCCAATCGCCGTGTCCTGAAAAATATCCTTCATCAGGATTTTCTCTTCCATCGTGCCAAAGGCCAAAGGTATGACCGATCTCATGCGAAGAAGCTTCTCCACCGGATTTTCCACTGGTGATAAATACCCAGCAAGGGACATCATTGTTCCAGTTAAACGATCCTATGTAGGCTACTCCTCCTGCTCCCGGAGCAGCAGTATTAGTAGGAGTGATCACACATCTCATTCTTCTGTTTCTTGGATAAGAATTAAATACTGATTCGCTGGTTGTAACGTTCAGGTTAAAAGGACGAAAATCCTCGCTTACTACTTCCCAGTGTTCCTGCACTGCGGCATCGCTCATGCCGGAATGTGCGGCATTGATCGCATTTCCATTGTTCCATAGGTTGCCGGCAGGCATATTATGTCCATCAAAATCAAGCAGGACACACCCTGCTGCACCGGGAAAACTCTGCAGGTTCAGCAGGGCCTGGCCGATCTGAGCAGCCTGTGCTCCGGCAGGTTCTGACGGCTGTGTCACCGGAGACGATCCGTGCTCAAAGTCAATACAGAGGACTCCGTCGATGTCTACTTCTTTCACATAGGCATTTCCTGCTCCGTCTGAAAAATATTTATAGGCTTTTTTCTCTTCTTTAAGAACAATATTTCCTTCCAGGATATTCTCTTCCACCTTGATATAGAAACTACCGGAATGTGTTCCGGTCACTTCGCCCATCACAGACTGGCTTGCGGTATTTTCAGATTTCTGGAAATTAATCTTAGCGTCCAGAAATTTATTTTCGGCTACCTGGAGCTTAAACTCAGGTTTCGTATTTTTTTGATTGGGTTTGGAAGGAGCTGCTTGTTCCTGAAGAGTATTCAGCAGGGATTTTACATTTCCAAGCTTTGTTTCAGGATCTGTTTTCTGAGCAAAAGCGGCATAGCTCATGCTCATCATAAAGAAGGTGCCGAGGCATAACTTGTACAGATTTCTCATTTTCATCGTAGGTTTAAGTTCAATTAATTTTTTGCATTAATTCTTGTTCCATAGTGTTCGAAAAACAATCTCTTATAGTTGAATAAGGGAAAAGCTTCGTCCCTTATTTACCTTCTTACAATAAGTAGCTCTTTTGGGCACATAACTTATTGTGTTTTATTAAGTTTTTTCTTCACTTAACTAAGTATAAAAGATAATGGTCATAAACGGCTATTTCCCTACTCTTTTTTTTTACAAAAAATTAACAAAAGCCCTCCTTAAGGAGTGGATTTATTACGCCACAAAATCTGTCTAAAATGTTCAAAAAGGGGAAATTGATGAATTTAGGATACCAATGTTACACGAAAATGCCCTGTCAGAAAAAATCTCAAAAAAGCAGGTATTGATCAGATATCAATCAAGGATAATATCGTCCCAGGAATCAAGCGATTTTCGTTTTTTCAGCTTTTCGGCTTTCACCTCCTGTACTTTCTTCCTAAACGACCAAACCGTCGCTTTCCGGAGGTCTATAATGTCAGAAAGCTCTTCCAGGGTATAAAAATTGGATTCTTTGAATGTATCGTGGGTAATATAAAAAGCTTTGTTTAACGGAAACTTGATCGAATGAAACAAGGTACCGGCGGTAGTGGATTCAGAGTATTTGCATTTATTACACTTTCTGGAAAACGCTTTTTCTCCATTACTGTACGAATCGTAGCCGCATTTTTTACAGGAATACCCTTTTTCCCATTTCAGGTTTTCAAGGTATTGCAAACAACTGTTATCGTTCGGGAAAATGGATAAAAATTCATCGTAAGAGACTTTTTCGATCAGAATTCTCGAACGGGTTTCCTCTTTTACCTGTTTTTTCAATTTCCAGTTGTCCAGGTCCAGTTGGGAATTCATTTTATTCAGTTCCTCTGTCAATAATTTCAACCGTACATTGGCAAATTCCAACTCCTCGGATTGAAGTCTTAATTTTTCTGTCCGTTCCGCTACTTTATTTTCCAGCTCCTTATTGATCTTATCTTTAAGAACCTCTTTTTCTTCCAGCACTTCGATGATCTTCTGCTGGCTCAGTTCTTTTTCCGTTTTTATAATTCTGATCTTATCTCCCAGCCCGAAGGAAAAAATAAGTACTTCCAACACAAAGCCGAAATTAAAAATATAGATCGTGTACAAATTACTTGGAACAATTCCATATGTACGGAATACGAAGATCAGGAAGCTACAGAGGATGATAGAAAAACCAAGGATAAAAAACCTTGCCGGTTTATATTTTTTACTGAAAAACAACCGTAATGCCAGAAAATAAATAATAGCAAATGGTAATATAAAAAGGATCGCTTTGATCTGGATCGGGAACAGATAAGAAAAGGCAACCGAAGGCAGGATATTCAACACCACCAGAATGTAGATCCAGGTGGTGCTTTTCGGATAATGGGTCCGCAATTCCAGAAATTCGATGGAATAAAGGGCAAATGTCAGGATCAGCAGGTTGGGGGCATTTTCAAAAAGAATATGATTGAAGAAGGTAATGTCGGGCCAGAAGATATGAAACCCGGTAAGATCTTCGCTAAAGGTGTACAGCCCGCAACTAATTACATAAAACACATAAAACAGGTACATTCTTTCCCGGGTAGAAATATAGATCAGCAGATTATAAATGGACATGATGAATAAAATGCCGTAAAAAATCCCGAGAAAATAATATTCATGGGTAATGTAGGAAAACAGGTAACGAGTGCTGCGCAGGCTGGCCCAGAAACTACTGTAATACCTTGACTTGACTTTTACATAATAGGTATAGGTATCTCCTTTTGGAATAGAAAGATCAAACAAAAAATTCTTATGATCGAAAGGTCTTCGTGTCAGAGGCTCTCCCATTCCTACAGGAGGATAGGTTCTTATTTTTCCTTCAGAAGAGATCTGATATAGCTGCAGAAAAGAATTATGACCATCAGGAAACTCAAGCATCCAGGCCATGTTATAAGGGTCTTCGTTGCGGATGCTAAAACGGATCCAGAAAGTGGTATTGATCTTTGGTACATTTAAGGCCTTGACATTTTTAAGACTTTGCCAGCCTCCGGCTTTTTGCACCGTCGCAATATTATGATGATCATCTTTGTCTTCAAGCATCTCACAGTAATTCCCGAAAACATAATTATCTCCTTCCAATACTACGGTGAGGGTATCGGCTGCATATACTTTGCTTACCGCAAAAAAGAATAATATAAGCAATCTTGTCGCTCTCAAGTACTGATTGAATAAGTTATTGTGATAATATAAAGAAATAATTGAAGTATACGCATACCATAAAAGAAGAAAAATTCAAACAGACCGTCTTAAATTATCTGTTTTAAAGATATTGCTACACTAATACTTTATAAATACAACGACACATTAAAAATGATCTATTAATAGCGGTAGTTAACAGCATTGAAAAGGGTCTTGGAGAGCAGAGAAAAATAAAAATCCATTGCGATCGGGCAGGACAAAAAAATAGGCAGAAATACTTCTGCCTATTTATAAAATTGACTCTATTCCCGGATTAAATTATTTTTTCTTATCCGTCGCTACTACCACCGGCAGCTTCAATTGGTTGGCAATGTCAACCACATTGATAAATTCCTGTACAGGTACAGTCCGGTCTGCTTTGATCACTACGGTTGCATTGTCCTGACCGGCGGCCTCCTGCTGCAATGCGCTTTTCAAAGCTTCCGGGTTCAGCTCTTTCTTATTGACAAAATAATGCAGTCCTGCATCAATGGTCACATAGATGGTATGCTTCGGAATACTCTTTCCTGTGTTGGATTTCGGCAACAGCACCCGGATCGCTTCCGGACTTGCCAGGGTCGAAACCATCAGGAAGAACAGCATAAGAAAAAACAAGATGTCTGACAAGGCAGATGCTTCTACGCCTCCTCCATGTCTTTTTCTTCTTCTGAATTTCATAATTGCGGTTTGTGAAGAATGTCCATAAATTCGATCGTTTTCATCTCCATGTCGTTGATCGTGCGATCGATCATATTGTTCAGATAGACATAAAATACGTGTGCCACGATCCCTACCACCAGGCCGGCTCCGGAGGTCACCATCTTTTCATAAATACCTCCTGCAATAATACTGATGCTGATATTATCGGTCACCGAAATATTGTGAAACGATTTGATCATCCCGGTTACGGTCCCAAGGAATCCGAGCATCGGAGCAATGGCGGCAATCGCAGAAAGGAAACTTAGATTTTTTTCCATTTTAGAAATCGTCACATTGGCCATATATTCAATAGCACTCTCGATATCACGCATCGGAGAGCCCAGACGGTACAGTCCTTTCTGTAACATTTTAGCAATGGTATAATCCGACTGATCACAGTAATCAATTGCCCCCTTGATATTTCCTTCTTTGAGCTTCTGGCTCATGTTGGTCAAAAACTGAGGGTCGTACTTCCCTGTTCTTTTAATGTACAGATACCGCTCAATGAACAGGTACACCGACAATACAGAGAGCAGAAGAATCGGGATCATCACATATCCTCCCTTAAACAATAAATTCAGAAGCGAAATCTCCTGCTCTGCTCCTCCAGATACCACAGCGGTTTGCGTAGTATCTGTTACTATTTGTAAAATAACCAATAAATTATTCATAATTATTAGATGTAAAATAATCAAGTATACAATTCGCTGTCTTTTTCAGATCAGCTTTCCTTTTGTGTTTTTAACAAACTTTTTTCTATGTTCTTAAGAAATCATCCGGGGGCATTCATCACTCTTTTAAGAGAACAGGGATCCGATGTATATCCAGTCTTCCTGTCTGAAGGACATCTGATCTTTTTCGTTTCAAAAAACAACTGATTTAAATACTGCACAGAGCCTGCAGAAATGGTACAATACAGGGAACCCCATAAAGACGAAAGACATAAAAAAGGAATTGATACTATATCACAACCCTTTCTACCGCTTCGATAACTGACTCTATTCATTCCCATTTGCCCGGAATATGCACACGGCATTCTATGTTTCAAATCCTGTTACATATATAGTATTATGTATTGAAATATGCTAATCTTATCAGGAAATAGTTACAAGTATATTCCCCTGCTTTTCCGGAAATTTGTCCTGTAAAAAACCTACCCGGCTTCCCTTCCTTAAACCTCTTTTACCCTCTTTGAGTTAAACGGTTGCCTTCTCATTTTTGGTATGTTCCGATAAAGCTTTCACCTCAACCTCTAATAAAAAAACGCCTTCGTTTTATCCGGACTCTACCTTCCGGAAAGCAGAAAATCACCTGTCAGGGAGCCGAAGCTATAAACCGTTCGGAATCAGTAACCACCTATCAGAAGAATTA
Organism: uncultured Chitinophagaceae bacterium; assembly: GCA_964437245.1. Classification (GTDB taxonomy): domain Bacteria; phylum Bacteroidota; class Bacteroidia; order Cytophagales; family Cytophagaceae; genus JANYCO01. Next base: position 13,209 of record CAYTGJ010000063.1, on the reverse strand, counting down.
TCCCTTTCGGACAATGATATATTTCGTTGTACCTGGCTCTAACTGTTTAAATTATTTTTCTGGCTGGCCGGGGGACCAGCCAGAAAACCGGGACCGATCCTGGAAAAGGTACTTTACATTTAGTGAACCAGAGGCAAAAGACTTACCTTTGGCCCTATGAATGTCAAGATACTTCCCTTCCTGTTTCTGCTTTTGTATGTTGAAAAGTGTCTGGGAGACTCTACCCGGACCGTCTCTTCCAAGATCACTTTCAGCGGCTATGCAGAGGTATACTATGCCTATGATTTTGGCAAACCGGTCCTGCACGAACGACCTTTTTTTCTCTACAATCATAAACGTCACAATGAGGTAAACCTGAACCTGGGTTACCTGAAAGCCGCTTACCAGGCCTCCAGGGTAAAAGCCAACCTGGCACTCATGGCCGGAACCTATGCGCACTATAATATGGCTGCCGAACAAGGGCTGCTCAAGAACATCCTGGAAGCAAACGTGGGGCTGAAACTTTTAGCCGGGCGTGAACTCTGGCTGGAGGCCGGAATCTTTTCCTCTTCGATCGGGATGGAAAGTGCTGTTTCCAAAGACTGCTGGACCCTGACACGGAGCATCATGGCCGAAAATACTCCTTACTTTCTGAGCGGAGCGAAACTAACTTATGTTTCTCCCAATCAAAAATGGTTGCTTTCAGGATTGATGCTCAACGGCTGGCAAAGAATCCAACGGCCGGCCGGGAACAACACTCCTGCATTCGGCACACAAGTCACCTTCAAACCCTCTTCCAGGATCACGATCAATTCCAGTACGTTTGCAGGCAACGACCGACCGGACAGTTCCCGGCAAATGAGATATTTCCATAACCTTTACGGAATCATTCACCTTACGAAACGAATCGGCCTGGTGGCGGCCTTTGATGCCGGGATCGAGCAAAAATACCGGAATGCGGATCAGTACAATGAATGGTATAATTTCACAGGAATTCTTCGTTATTCTTTCAGTCCAAAACTGGCAACAGCTTTCCGGTATGAATACTACCACGATCGCCACGGAGTCATCATCCCTACCAATACACCTAATGGTTTTGAGACATCCGGTTATTCTCTGAACCTTGATTTTGCTCCGTTTGATAATATCCTGCTCAGGATAGAAGGGAGAATGTTTGAAAGTAAAGACCATATCTTTTTACAAAACAATGAGTGGACCCGTCAGAATTACCAGCTAGCTTCGTCCATAGCGGTTTCTTTTTAAATGAGGATTCCCTTGTTATTATGGGCTTTCTACTTATTCACAAAGAAGTGAATAATTTGTAAAAGAATCCTTAACATCATATCTTACAGGCTGGTGGTGCATTTTCTAATGGATGAATGACCTTATTGTGATACTTTTAAAATGAACCTTCACTTATGCGTAACAACAGTTTATTTAAAACCAAAAGCATTGATGTAATACTGCAAGAGTCTCCCGACGAAAGCCGGAAACTCAAACGGAGCCTGGGTGCCGGAAATCTGGTCGCCTTAGGGATCGGAGCGATTATCGGGGCCGGGATTTTTGTACTTACAGGTCAGGCTGCTGCCCAATACGCCGGACCGGCCATTGTGATCTCTTTTATTGTAGCCGGAATAGCGTGTACGTTTGCTGGACTGTGCTATGCTGAACTTGCCTCTATGATCCCGGTAGCGGGAAGTGCTTACACTTACGCTTATGCTACTCTTGGTGAGTTCATCGCCTGGATCATTGGCTGGGATCTTATACTCGAATATCTTTTTGCCGCTTCTACCGTAGCGGTAGGCTGGTCCGGATATGTAGTCAGTTTTCTGAAGGATTTCGGGATCACGATTCCTGCTTCTCTTTCCAAAGCTCCCTTTGAACATACAGTAGAAAACGGATGGCAAGCCACCGGGTCGCTTATGAATTTCCCGGCGATGTTTGTCGTCATCATCATCACTTCCTTCCTGCTGATCGGAATCAAAGAATCGGCTAAGATCAACAACATAATTGTATTAATAAAAGTAGCCGTGATCTTATTGTTCATCGGTTTTGGCTTCAGCTATATCAATACTGACAATTTGATTCCTTTTATTCCAGAAAATACCGGGACTTCCGGGGAGTTCGGGTGGAGCGGGATCTTCCGGGGAGCCGGTGTTATTTTCTTTGCCTACATAGGATTCGATGCTGTTTCTACGGCTGCCCAGGAAGCTAAAAATCCGCAGCGGGATATGCCTATCGGTATTTTAGGTTCCCTGGCCGTTGCTACAATTCTATATATACTGGTTGCACTGGTCCTGACCGGTATCGTAAGCTATCAGTTCCTTAATGTCCCAGACCCGATTGCCGTAGGAGTAAATGCCGTTGGTGATGGTTTGAAATGGCTGCGTCCTATTATTAAAATAGGAGCCATTGCCGGACTAAGCTCTGTGATCCTCGTGATGCTGATGGGACAATCCAGAATATTTTATTCTATGGCTTCCGACGGTCTTTTACCGGAAAGTTTTCACAAGATCCATCCCAAATACAAAACGCCTTTCTTTGCCACGATCATCACCGGGGTATTTGCCATGATCTTTGCCGGCCTTTTCCCTATCGGACTTCTGGGAGAACTGGTTTCCATCGGGACCTTGCTGGCTTTTCTGATCGTGTGCCTGGGGGTACTTGTACTCCACTATAAAAAATCAACGATCAAACGTGCGTTCAAAACACCTTTCATGCCTGTCACTCCGATCCTGGGAGCGCTGGCCTCCCTCACCGTCATGAGCTATTTACCTCTGGATACCTGGCTTCGCCTGCTGATCTGGATGGGACTGGGAATCCTTATTTATTTCTGGTACGGTAAAAAGAACAGTAAAAATTAATGGTCAGTACCAGTACTGATATTAAAACAAAGAGGCTGAATGTATCATTCAGCCTCTTTGTTTTAATCTTGAATAGACGACTATCTTTCCCGGCGAGAGAATAAAGAGTTGGACCTGGCTTACCAATCGGGTTTCTTCTGTCCGGTCTGGGGATGAACGATCCTGTGTTTTTGCTGAACATACTGTACCTCGCTGCTTTTCATCGTTTTTAAAATCATCCGGGCCTGACGTTCATTTATATTTACTTCCCGCAGTCGCTGGGAAATAAGTGCATCGGTTTCCTGATCGCCGGCATGATTGAGTTCGGATTCATCTTCTCCGCCAGTAGTTTCCTCCGAAGAGTCACCGGAATCTTCTTCCTCTACAGGAGGAAGTTCTTCTTCACCAGGATTTCCTCCTCCTCCATCTGTCTTCCTGGACTCTTCCGATTCCGTTGCGCTGGTCTGATTTTCACCTTTGCTATTTTCCCGTTTTTTATCGGTAGATAATTCCTTCTGGGCTTCCTGTTCTTTTTTCAGAAGTTCATAATTATAACGGGCCGCTTCGTTCTGAGGAGAAGCCTTCAGTGCTTCTTTAAAATAATTTAACCCGATCTCTTTTTTGTTATTACTGCTATAGATCACTCCTAATTGCAAATAGGCATCGGATTTCAGCACAAGATCCCTGGACTGGGTAAGCTGCCTGTAACTTTCAACGGCACTATTATACCTTTTCAGATGAAAATAACTATGGCCGAGATTCAACCGCACCGATTCATCGGTTTCTTTATATTCCTGAAGCAGTTTTTCATAGAGAAAAATACTTTTCTCAAAATCCATATTCTGGTAACAAGTCCCGGCTTCTTCCTTCAATGCATTGATTTCTGCAATCCGGTTAAACTTGCTCCAGAACACAAAGAATATATTAAGCACCAATAAATACTTCATATCTTAATCGTCTTTACGGTTATCAATACATCAATCAGTACTAATCCTATTCCGATGAAAAGAAAATAAAAATACTTGTTTGCCGCACTCTCTATTTTACGGCTTCCTTTCAGGGATCCTTCCACCTTCAGTACTTTATTGACTACACTTTTGATTTCATTCGTCTCCGGAGTGATTTCATAATATTTTCCTCCTGCCTGCCCGGCCATGTCTTTAAGAAATCTTGTATTTAAGGAGGTGACTACATATTCACCTGTCTCATTTTTTTTGAAACCTGTTTCGACAGGAATTTTTCCTCCCTGATCGCTGCCGATTCCCAATATAAATAAATTGATCCCGGCTTTCCTGATTTTCTTCAACCAAAAATCAGGAGACTGATCCGCAAAGTGCTCCCCGTCTGTGACCAACAGCAGGACCTTTGCCTGTTCTTCTTTGATATGTTCTTCCGAAGGAATAAACTTATTGTAGGCAAGCGCAAGCGGAGTATTAAGATTGGTCCCTCCGGATGAAATTATTTTCGTATTCAAAGCTTCCAGAAATAACCGGACGGCATTTTGATCGTAGGTAAGCGGGCATTGTACAAAGGCTTCTTCCGAAAAAATGATCAATCCGATCCTGTCCGAATTAAAATTTTTGAGCACAGAACTTATTTCAAATTTTGCCTTCTCAAGCCGGGAGGGGCTGACATCGTTCGAATTCATGGAAGCAGATATATCCACCGCAATGTATATGTCTTTGCCAATCGCCTTTATCTCTTTCTTTATATCCCCGAAAGAAGGGCCAAGCAACGCAATAATAAACAAGGAGAAATAAACACTTCTCAGAATGAATTTGACAAGCATACGACGGATGCTCACTTTTATCTTTTTGGAAATAAAGTACATCCTGACCGCATACGCAATGTAAAACAACAGAAATGCAGCGATGTAAATATATTCTATCTGTGTTATATGTCTGAGCCAGCTCATCGAATAGGTATAGTGCGGAGAAAGCCGCAAGGAAAGATACTAAAAATTAGACAGACTGTGAAACCCATGAAATTTCTCTCCTGAAGTCAGGGGAATACACTGCAATAATGTTCTGTAAATCACCCTGACGGGAAATCATTTTCACCTTCACATTATTCCTTGATCCATTTTCTGATAGATGAACCGCCACCGGGAAATTCAATTTTCATATAGAAAAAACCTGAAGGCAAGTCTCCCACAGAAACCACTTGCTCTCCGGAGGTAGCGGGAACAGTCTTCAGCAGCCTTCCCTGCAGATCGATAATCTCAATTCCGGAAAACTCCCGGGCCGACCGGACCGTGATCTGATCCTGTCCGGGATTGGGGGCTATCTCTACAGACATGCCTTCTTCTGTATCTGTACGTATCCCCAGTACGCTACACTCCAGCGCATTGATATGCTGCCAGATCTGATCGTTCAACAGGTAAGGGACATTGGAATTGTCCGGGGATGCTCCCATGCGCAGCCACACTATATTCTGGCCGGGTACTACATTTAAGAATTGGCCGTTCATACCCAGCGCTACTATCATATCGGCCGGAGCGTTCGGATTCAGAAAACCGTCGAATACCCATTGGGTTTGCGGCATCCGGAAAGAAGATTTCCCGTTCAGCCACCACAAATAGCCGTAAGATTCATTCAATGCCTGCGAGGTATTGACCATCTGCTCAAAATAATCCTCATCAGTCATCACAGGGGTTTCTCCCCAAACTCCTCTATTCAAGATCAAAAGTCCGAATCTTGCCATACTACGGGCATTGCTGAAAAAGACATTGTTGTACTCCACCGGCACAAATGATCCGGTCATCCCGGTAGGTTCTTTTAATTTCAAGGTAGTATACGTATTCAGTGACATTCCCGTAGCGTTTTCGATCACTTTGTCCAGCAATGTATAGGGCCCATTATGATAGGCCCAGCGGGTGCCGGGATCGGCTTTGTACAACAAACATGTATCCAGCGTACAAAAATGATCCGGTACCGCATCGTCCAGTCCTGAAGTCATCGTCAGTTGATGCCAGATGGTTATTTTTTCTTCCTGTGCGGGAGATGCGTTTGTCCAGCCTGGACCCAGGTAATGAGAAGTTGTATCGGTAATGGACAAATGATTCTCCTCCTGTGCCATCCCGACCATAAAGGAGGTAATCGTTTTACCGGCAGAAGCCCAGTACCATAAAGAATTTTGCGTATGCGAACCGAAATACTGTTCGAGTACGATCTTTCCGTCCTTTAACAGGATAAATGCTTTGGTATTATTGGTATCCAGAAAATCGTACAGACTGTCTACTTTGGCAGAACACCAGTTTAAAGAAGCAGGGGAAATGGTTTCCCAGGTACTTCCTGTAGTAGGCGGGAAATATAAGCCCTGGGCTCGTACTATCAACGGGAACAACCATAGGAACAATATCCAACCGCTCTTTTTCATCGTATCTTAGTTTTGAAGAACCTTCTCTTTCTCAAAAGATACATAAAAAACACTCTTCTCACAAGAGCGAAAAAATCTTCCTCCAAGTACTGTACTCCTTCTTATAAAAAACGGCACAAGCAGAGGACTGCCGGTGCCGGGTAAACGTACAACAAATCAATTTGACTCTATTTTAACTATGCATATTGTTCCTTTTGCAATACTAAAACAAATAAGGAATGAGCCGTCTGGTCTTTTCTTTGTACTCCAGGTATTGTGCTCCAAACTGTTCGTACATGAGATTTTCCTCGTCGGGGACACGGAAAAACAGAAGGATGAATACGCCTGTCCAAAGACAACCTGCATAGAACCAATTAGCTGTCAGCAAGCTGAAAGAGACACTCCAGAGCAGCATGGAAGAATACATAGGGTGTCTCACATAAGCATAAGGTCCCGCCACGATCAGTTCGTGTTCTTTACGGATCTCCAGTACAGGACTCCAATTGTCTCCCAGGATTTTGTGTACACGGTAAAACAACCACATGCCATATACTCCGATCAGGAATCCGGAAATCCTCCAGAAGTCATGCAAGGGGAATTGTGCAAAATCAAGCAACGAGGTAAGCAACCAGAGAAGTCCCGGACAGGCTAACGAAAAGGTCATAATGCCTACCAGTATTTTTTCACGAACCGGTTTTCTTTCCTTCTGTTTTTCCGCATGTGTTTTTTTATACCGGGCCTGATAATATATCCGGATGAAATTCATCGTGAGCACGAGCAACGTCAATGCTATTTTGTAATCTATTTCTTTCATGGCTTTCTTCTGTTTTTCTTCCCTTTATATTTTTTATATCGATTGTTCTTTCAGTTCTTTCCTGACCACATTCAACAGCAGGCCCATATTGGCATCCCTCCCTATGGAAGCCAGAATGCAGCGCATCAACAATCCTTCATTTCTGGATGTCTCGTTTATCACAATCTGTGTTTTCTCGTCAATAGGTTCGAGGAGGAAGATCCAGTTTCCGCTCATACCAAAATCACTTCCTGTCATTTTTATTTCAATCATTTTATTTGGTTCCTGGCGGATCACTTCATAATTCATGGCTCCCCATAGCCTAGTGTGTTCGCGCCAGATCTTGTTCCCCTTTTCATTTGTTCCGAGCATCTCGCATTTGTATACCTCATGCCGGCTGTTAGAAAAATGTTCGGTATCATCCAGAATGTTCCAGATGGTTTCAGGAGAAGCATCTACCACAACGGTTTTACTTCCGGAATAACCCGGATCCGCAAATATTCCGGCGGCAAAGAACAATACAACTAAGATTCCCAGAAGGGCCAATACAGACCATAGAATTATTTTTTTTCTGTTTTTCATTTTTATTTTTTGTAACGGTTATACACTATTATTGAACAAGTAAGTCCTCAAAGGATTCCGTCAGGAAATGATTTTTTCCGGAATCCTTTGAAGGCTTTAATTATTATTTTTTTATAACTCTCTGAATGGATTTCAGTTCTCCTTTCTCATATATTTTCATCAGGTAGACTCCCTGAGAAAGCTCATGAATATCCAACACCGCTCTGTTTCCGGAGTGCGTTTTTTTCCATACTTCCCGGCCATCCACGGATGAGAATATTACTTCATAGGAAGCTTCGTACAAGGCTGGAACCGATACCATCAGTTCATTTCCGGCCGGATTGGGAAATACAGTTACCTGCCGTCCTTCCTTACCATTCCACACACCGGTAGTCGCAACAGAATAAACGGAAGAGGTATCACTACATCCGTTAGCATCGGTTACTACCACTTTATAGTTTCCTTCCTCTACAGCGGTGATCGTCTGACTGGTTTGTCCCGTAGAGCCCCCATCCAGAAGCCATTCGTAAGCCGAATAGGTTCCGGTACTAAGCTCATTGCCGGTAGACACGATCAAAGGTACAGGAAGCACATTCAAGGTGATCGTCAGGGACAAAGTACTATCGCATCCTTTGGAAGTGGTGAGCAGGTGTGTGAATGTACCGGCCTCCTGCAACACTGTTCCATAAAAATTGTACCCGTCTCCGGCACATATCGCATGCGACAATGGAGTTGTATATACAGGATCCACTTTCAGCTCCAGTGCCTGGATACTTCTGCAACCTTCCACATCTGAGGTATCTTTATAGACCCCTGCGGAGGTTACAACCGTTCCACCGAAATTATATTCACTTCCTTCACAGATCGATGTATAGGTCGGGGTAGTACAGGTACGGCAACCTGCCAGTTTTACGATATAAAAATCGGTACCACCCTTCGCATCACTGATCCCTCCGTTGCCTCCGGCATAACCGGCTATGATATAACCGCCTCCGTTTGCGATCGTATGAGCACTGACCTGATCAGCAGTCGTTCCTCCCAGTGTCTTTTGCCATTGAACGTTTCCATTAAAGTCTGTCTTGACAATCCAATAATCGTTTCCTCCTCTGTTTCCGGTCACTATTCCATCTACAGAAGCCGTCAGTCCGCTGAATACATATCCATCACTTTCTTCCTGTATATCCGCTGAGAGTGCCTGATCGGAAGCAGATCCTCCCAGCGCCTGCTGCCACTGGATCACCCCGGAAGCATTCAGCTTGACGATCCAGAAATCATTGCCTCCGGGTTTGTTAATTCCCGTAAGGGTACCATTGGAAGAAGTATTTCCGGCATAACCGGCAACAAGATACCCTCCATCGGCCACTTGTTTTACAGCAGAAGCCTGATCCGGAGCAGCTCCTCCCATGAGTAGCTGCCACTCCGTCTCTCCTTCACTATCCAGTTTCAGTACCCAGGCATCCTGACCACTGTTTCCGGTCACCGGTCTGGGAGTAGTACCCAGCGTTCCGGTAGCCGCTGCATAAGAAGAATAACCGGCGGCGATATACCCTCCCTCAAGAGTGGGTTTTACGGTATAAATATGTTCTATTCCGCCACCGCCCAGGCGTTTCTGCCAGTCCAGCGTACCATCGGTTTTCAGTTTTAAGATCCATCCGTCATTGTTTCCATTGGAGGTAGTTCCGGTCAATGTACCGGTCACAGAAGAGTTCGGTACACTGCCTCCTATTATATAGCCATCCGAAACCACTTCGATGCTATAAACATTTTCCGTTCCCGTACCTCCATACAAGTGCTGCCACTCGATGGTACCCGATCCGGAAAATTTAATCACCCATATATCCGTACTACTGCTTGCTACGGGCCTTGAAGCTGTCACATCACCCAACGTAGCATTCGTGGCAGACTGTCCTACTACTACAAATCCACCGTCTGTTGTTGCCCGGACTGCATAACCATTATCAATTCCGTTTCCTCCCAATGTTTTTGTCCAGAGAGTATCACCATTGTTATCAATCTTTACGATCCAGAAATCATACGCCGTACCGTGAAGTCCAGCTACGTCTCCGTTGGCTGAATTCGTACGTCCGGCGAGCAGATACCCATCACTGACAGCCGTAATGGAATTTACTTCGTCCGTACCGGTCCCTCCGTAGGATCTTGTCCATTCCACTGCAGGAGCTTCACAACCATCATAAAAGAAAGAATATGAACCGGTCGTATCACTTACACAACCTGCCACATCTACGACAGCTACTTTGTAGTCAGCACTCCCATCGGTAATAAATGTACTTTTCTTTCCCCAGCTAACCGGAACACCGTTCACAAACCACTGATAGGTGGCAAACTCTTCTGTCGTAGTTAAAATATTTCCATTGGCGGTAATGACAGGAGTATAATGAGCAGGACGAACCTTCAGCGTCAATTCTATATAATTCGGGCAATCACTTCCCTGGCCTAGTGTGTCGTAATATACTCCGGGCTCCGTGAGCGTTGTTCCATAAAAATCATACGACTCTCCTTCGCAGATATTCACCGTTCTCTGGTCATACGCAGGACAGCCGCTCAATTTCGAAATCCAGTACTGACTGGTGATCACAAACTCTCCATCTTCTGTCTGGACCCCTGCGGGGTCATCGTTGCTCTCAATCGAGGTGGCAGGAAACATGAATTTACTCCATTCAATCGTGCGGTCCTCTCTTAGCTTCAATATCCAGGGATGCGTTCTCAGGAACGAAGTAGTATTTACCGGTGCCGTATTGTCGTCTATATCCATCATACGGGACTCTGTCTGGCCGATAAGAATATAACCGCCCCCCTGTGCATGATACATCTCAAAAGCGGCTTCATGGCCTTCTCCTCCGTACGATTTTTCATGAAGGATCACTCCGTTTGGATCGATCCATACCAGCCATATATCATTCCTGGTTCCTCCTTTAAAACCAGTGATATCACCATCCTGAGAAGTGGATGCCACTGCGATCACATAATCTCCCGAAGCGGTGACCAATACAGACGCTGGTGTCTGTCGTTTGGTCCCTCCATAACATTTGGACCATTGGAGGATCCCGTCGTCATTCAGCTTAAATACCCATGTATCCATCGTCTGATTAGGAGGATCACTGAAGGCATACGGTTCTTCCGCTTTTCTTGTATTCCCTCCGAATATGATGTGACCGTCTTCCGAACCCGTTTCCGCTGCCACAATATACCCACCGTTAAGCGTATCCTGCTGGATATCCAACGGATAATCAAGGGTGGCATCCACACATTTTCCATCTCTGCCACTTCCTCCGTAACGCTGTTTCCATATAATGTCACCACTATTGTCCAGCTTCATGACAAATACATCATAGCTGCCCAAGGCTTCCCCGGAAGTCCAATCACCATCCGAAGAGTTGGTATATCCTACAATCACGTATCCTCCTTCTTTCAGAAGACGGATATTGGCCACCCCGTCTTCACCGGAGCCACCGATCACTTTTTGCCAGACGATCGTAAAATCACTGTCCAGTTTAACCAGTATCCCGTCCATATCTCCTCTGTTGGCAAGTCCGGGTAAATTGGTCGAAGAGGTTCTCCCTGTCAAGATATAACCGCCGTCCGGTGTTTTTTGCAAGCTGGTACAAAAGCTTGGGGCATCCCCTATCAGAAGATTTTTCGTCCATATCCTGGTACCGTTTGTCACCTCAAATTTTTCTATTAAAACACTGTTACCGGAAGTATAGGATCTTAAGACATGTCCATCGTAGTCCAATCCCACACGGGCATTCAGATAATTACCGGATCCCATATCGGTTTTCCATTTTATAACGGGTTTTTGTCCGGAAGCAGGATTGAAAACACTTATTAAGGAGCACAGCACGATAAGCAGTACGATCCTTTCCTGAATAGTAATGAAGAAAATTTTCATAAGTTGGTCGGGTTAATTTTACGTATGGTTTTATAATGTTCCACTACCAGAAAACCGGCAACGATCAGTACAATAAATAAGAGCGAGATCTGAGAGCCGTTCTTTTCTTCTGCCAGCAACTCCTCTATGAAATGGATGGTATGTGCAATGCAATAAAGGATGCTAAGGACAAAAAGGGTCAGATTCATCCAGCGTTTTTGTATATACAGGATGAACAGGATCCACAGAACGGGTAAATGATAAAAAAGTGTTCGTATGATGATAAGACCGGCAGGTTCTTTTCCGTTGTACCCGGGTTTTACAATATCCACCCCATAGAATATTCCACCTATATGGTAATTAAAATGCAGGATCATTCCTATGATCGTAAGGCCCCACAGGACCACCAGTTTGTAATTGAGATTCATTTTATTTTTTGTTAAACACTTCAATAAAACTACAGGAGCCTGATAGTTCAGGCTCCTGTAGTTGTCTTTATTCTACAGTACAACACTTATAAGAAAGGTCAACTTCTGCATGGTAGGTGGTCCCCACTGTGACAGGAGTAGCGTTGCTTATACAAAGTACATATGCAATTTCTCCGGCATCAATTGCTCCGTTCGGAGTACAATCGTCTTTCCAGACAATAATACAGCGCACTTTTTTAAACAATCCCGGAGACTGATAGTCGAACCAGCCTACACAGGAACTTCCTGGTGTATTATTTCTTCCAAGCGTATTACTACAGATCCCGGCCGTACTATAATTAGATCTTATGTAAGCGCAGGAATAATCGTCTATACAGGAACAGGTAGAATCGCCTATATAGGCTAGTTTCCAGCCATTGATCCCCGTCACATGAGAATTAAAATAATCGTGCAATTTCAACTGAGCATTGGGATAATCCAGAGAATCTTTGGAATATCCTCCGGAACAGAGGTCCAGATACAAAGGCTCGAACGGATCAAACACCCCATTGATCAACCCTGATTCGTCACCAGTCACATGGATCTCATTTTCTTCAATACAACATTCCTCACAGGAAGAAGTCCGAAGCCCTGCACGGCCATTCGCCGAATTAAGCGAATAATCTTTGCCATTCTCCGGCCCCACTTCTTCTTTCTTTTTACTACAGGAAAGAACAGTAAATGCAAGCAAGGCAGTGATCGCCATTATGCTCATCGTAGATTTTAAAAATGTCATTTTCATAAATTGTTCATTTTAAAAGGTTAAAAACTTCATTGTATGATATAAAGCGGTGGGCGCCTTCACCAGCGCATATCCATGCAGAATAATTGTTGAAGTGTAGGAGACTTTACGTTTTTAGTTCCTGTAAATCCGCCATCCGGCCTCTCTCTTTCAAGCAATTATTATTTTGTATTAATTATAGTTATTTATAATAATTCTAAATAAATAACATTGCAAAAATACCCTAAATAAGAATAAATTGTCAATACCTCTTTTTTAGTAATTTTCTATTTTTCAATAAAATAATACATTTAAGGTATGTAATAACTTAAAAATAGGTTTTATTTTTACCTATCAATAAACTTATAAAAATATAATTATTTCAATTCAATAATGATCCGGACGGCAAAATATACACTTCAGCTTTCGCTTTATACGCTTTAGGAAAAAAACATCCTGAGCTGCTAAAAAAACTGTTCTACCAATAAACTGGTAAATGACTCTATTCCCGGATTCGGTTATTCTATTGACAAACGGTTTGTGGGGACACCATATCCGTCAACTTAAGGATGTAACTATAATATTTACAACTACATAGA
>CAYTGJ010000062.1:16726-24526 GCA_964437245.1 uncultured Chitinophagaceae bacterium | reverse complement strand
GCTTATGCTACGGTAGTGCAAAACTGAACATTTGTGCTTCTAATTCCGCCACTATCGCCAAGCCCCGAACCGTTACCTGCAAACTCATATGAAATATACACTACTGATCTCGATTGTTTTTTTGACTTCCTGTTTTGGTTCAAGTAATGAGAAATTCAATATTGATAAAAGTAAGATTGATTTTATAGAAATCCGCAAACGTGTAGATACGATATCATTGCGATTGTCAGAAAGTCAACTTAAAAATTTAATAACCAAATTAGAAAATTCAGAACCTAGAAATCCAAGTAACGTTTTTGCACAATATCATTTGACATTTCACTTGACTGATGGAAGTGAATTAACTTTTACTACTAATCAAGATATTGCAAGGGCCAAAGGAGGGCAAACATATTCTATTGGTGACAAAGAATATATTAAAAATATTTGGTTTCAACAGGCTGGTTTGACAGAAGAGTATCATGAATATTTTCCGACTTACTGAAAAGATGGAGAGATTATTCAAGTTATAGAGACTCTGGATTCTTATAATTTAGAAAGTATAAAGCAAGTACTTACAGAGTATGGACACAAATGGATTGATATACGAGGAGTATTGTTTTATGAAGGAAACTTATCAGACGAACAGTTAGCTGATTATACCTCAAAGGCAAGAAGTATAGATTGAGTATCCTTAAGGTTGACAAAAGTCTGCAGGTAACTTCTCCATTTCCTGGCGGGTCCCCTGACCAGACAAAACAATGAAATAATATCAAAGTATCAGAGCTTTGCACAACGAACCTCTTCAAAACTAATATGAGTAGGTGGTCAGCAAGAGCAACAGTTCCCAGTAAGAATTCACTGGATACTGTTGCTCTTGCTATGTACTGTTATACCCAGATGCTTCAATAATCAGCACCGGATCTTTTTAAGGTGTATAAGGCCGGAAATGCGAGAACACAATATGGTCAAAGGAAACTTCCGTAGGATCGGTCCCGGCATCCATGATCTCCTGAGGAGCATTGGACAACAGGGTCAACTGCATGGATCTTATCTTCTGCGGATTGTTCAGCACTGTGGTTCCATCTCCTATCTTGAACTCAGAATACGGAATCGAAAGCAGCTTCCAGCCATTCCAGTTCGGATAGAAATCATATGTTTTGTTAACCCTTACACCTGCTGCAGACGGATGGTCTTCTGTTAAAATAACCTGCAGCCAGGTATATTTATTCGTAGCCGATGCAGTATTGTTGTAGATCATAATATTAAAATAGATCTGGGCAGGATTTCCGATCAGAGGGAAATACGTAGGATATCCCATCGACGTGGCGGTAATGATCAGGTGGTCCAGGTAAGGACTTTTATGTCCCGGAAAATCCAAATTATCTTCCCAGGAAGCCTGTGGTCCCATGGTACAGTAAGCATTTCCGTCAGGGTTTTTCAGAGGCAGATCATTGTGGGTAGCGGTGACCGCAAAATTGGAAGGCCATCTGTTGGCCGGTACCGCATCAAAATTTCCATCGTACACATTCTGGATCTGGTTGACCCGGAAATCAGTGACCAGTACATGACCATAATCCAGGTCTTTGACTCCTGCAATGGTCATATTGTAAGAGAGCTGTATGTTCTGAACAGAACTGGCATCGGGGAAAGAAAGTGTGGCGACTACCGCTTCGGCCCGAAACGAAGGCAGCTTATCGGCAGAACCATCCCATACTACATTAGAAGTAGAAATCACTTTGCCGGTCCCTTCAAAAGTCCGGACAGCAGTGGAATTGGCTCCGGTAATGGTCAGGATCCAGTGTGCATCGTTCTTAAACTTTGCAGTAAAATAAACCTTGTCTCCATTGGAAAAATCAGGGTTTGTATTGCTCACGGTAAATGCTTCTTCAAACTCTACCGGTCCGGAAACTTCACTCAGGTCAGGACTTATTCTTTCTTTTTTCATGCAGGAAACAAGAAAGAATAATCCGGCTGTTACTAAACTAAAGATATATCTTTTCATACTTTTCCTATTAGAAATTCATGTTAAACAGAATATAAAACTGGTTCATATTAAACGTTCTTTCCGGCATATTCTTGTCCGTAAGTTCGAAATTATGGTACTGTACTGTCAGGTAAGTAGCCGTAGAGAATCTGTATTTCACCCCATAGCCTAACATCAGTTGTTGTACATTCATATTACGGAAACTGGTGGTATTATGCCCTACGATCTCGTTGTATTGATTTCTGATCGCCACGTTTTCCGAACCGGTAGTATTTACCGCTTTCACCCCGATCAATAAGTCAAGTTTTTTCAGGGCTTCGATCTCGAATCCTCCATCATAGATCTGGCTGGCCAGGTTTACATTGGTCAGAGAATCTCCTGCACGGTTGGTATTTTCAAACCGGGCTCCTCCATGAAGCAATATTTTCTTTTTGAAATTGATGAACTTATGAATGTTCAGGTCTGCGGAAAGTGACGCTACCACATAATTTCTTGGTTTATTGGCAAGGTCAGTCCCTTGTACTTCCATCAGGTAAGCCACCGATCCGTCAATGTTAATTCTCTCCAGAGAATCCTTGTAGTTCAGGTCCAGCGTCACCCCTGTTCTGTTTGGAGTGGCTTTTCCGTAAGGCATGGCATTCCCATAAGCAGGGTTATAGGCCATCAGCAAAGGAGTGATCCCCACATTATAGATAGTCGGATCTCTTACGATATCAAAGGCCGTAACGTCTCTTGTCACAGGATTGAAAGGATCGTTTCCATATACCGGGAACTGATAAGGGGTATTAAGGTAATTGACCCTCTTGGTCTGTGCCGCAGAACTGTAGAAACGGGGAGACACGTAGCTATAGCTGAGTTTTGCTTTCAGGTTGGCAGGTTTGATCTTTCCTGTCACTCCTACATCAAAGAAGTTTCCTCTCAGGTTCGTAGGAGCCATCGTGTCTTTCACAAAATTCAATTCAGAGAATCCTACTTCACCATTCAGGTTCAATCCCAGCTTTTCTCCGTCCATGATGATCAGTTCTGTTTCGTAGCTGTGTACAGGATTACGGGTGGAGAATCTGGAAGCGTGTGTAGCAGCAGCGTCATACAGGTTCAGGTAATTAGCTCCCAGATTGAATCTTGAGCTTTGGACAAACAATACTTTCCCTCCCACCTGAAAAGTAGTCGGCGTCTGGTTAAAGAAATCACTGGTTCTGTTTCGTACGAAAAAGGCATCGAACTTTATTTTCTCCAGGAATTTTTTATTGGTACCGAGCGCGAAGTTAGTATGTACCCCTTGTTGCCACCAGCTATTACCTTTGTTCCGGTTTTCGTAGTACACATAATCATTTCTAAGATCACGGAATACAGAGGCTTCGCTTATAGAAAGCTCAGAGCCGTTGTTGTACATGGTATAAGGAGTCATCTTCAGGTAAATATCCCCGACCTGATAGGAAAGAAAATCTCCTATGATCCCTTTGATGAACAACTGACGAAGTTCCGCCACATTGCTGGCGCCGTAGAATCCTCCCAGATTACTCTTCAGACGAAGGATCGACTGAATTTCGGTCTTTTTATCAGGGTTGATCTTGATCCCAAGGTCCATCAATACATGGCCTTCTCCGACCAGGTCAGGATTAAGGGTGTCTTTTTTATCCAACCGGCTGGTTTGCTGCAGTGCACGCCCATAAGCACCAAACTTAATGTTGTCGCCCTGTGCTTTTACCGTTGAGTAGCTTGACAGTAAGGCTAAACAAATTGTGATCACTAATAATGCCTTTTTCATTTTATATATCTTTAAAATTTAATACTATTCAGGTTTATTATTCATTAGAAGAAAATCTTTAACTCGATGGTGGCTTCATTTCCGATAAAATCTTCGTCTTTGAAATATTTATCATCGAACGAGAACCATCTTTGTCTCAGATAAAGTGCAGTACTGCTGCTGATCGAGAAATCCACCCCTACTCCAAACGCTTTCCCTACCTGATCGCGGGCTTTTCCTGTGATCCCGTCCACTCCGGTCAGCGCTGTGGTAGTATCGGTATATTTATTTCCTTTCACGTACTCCAGTCCTCCATATAAAGAAACCACAAGACTGCGGGACAAATGATAGTAGATTTCCGCTTCGTGATAACGGGCATTGATGTATGCCTTCTCACTGAATACAGGAAATGGAGTAAATTTATTCTGCACACTCATGGCAGTATTCAGATTGTAGAAATACACATCCTTGTTCAGGAATTTTGCTTTAAACTTTACCTGAAGATCGAAAGCGCTGTAATGTTTCCGATGAATAGGCGTTGAATCTATAGGGTTCTCAAAAATCCCTACGGTTTCATACGCTCCCCGGTAGATCGTTTTTACCCTTCCGTTCGGTCCCATTCCAGGGAAGTAAGGGAACTCTCCCGGAAGTCGGGACCAGGTGAGTCCGTTGATACGGTGACCATAAGTCACAATATCCTTGTTTCCCATCTTCTCTAATTCGCTTTCCATCTGGAGGCCTGCGCCCACCTTGAATTTCCAGACTTTCACTTCTGTGTTGATCGCTCCTCCGCGTCTGTTGTTCGCAAGATCTCCTACCGCTCCCATGTTTCCTCCGAAAGGAGCAAGCACCTGAGCACCTCCTACAGAAAGGAATCCGCTGGTCACTTCCTGGATAGAAGTGTTAGAAAACTGGGAAACGTTGCTGGTAAAACTTTTATCGATCTGGAAAAATCTAAGGTTGAAAGGAAGAAGGGTATAATTTTTAGGAGTGATAAGGTTTACCAAAACTCCTTCACCCCAGGATCTCTTATAGGTAGGACTTTCGTATCCTCCCATTCCTATTTCCCCGTTCAGATTAAATCCTTTAAAATTGAAATTATATTCGGTGGTAATAATATTCCACTGTACATCTACTTTGCTGTTGATACTATCTGTTCTGATGAAAGAGTGAAAGGTGTTCAGGGAGATACGGTTGTTGTTGTTAAAATGCTTGGTCACTTTTCCTCCCACATTGCTTTTGGGTTTTACCAGTACTTCTCTGTCAAACCCTCCGTTGATATCTGTTTTTCCATAGAAGAAATCCATGGAAGTCTTAAATGGCATATCATATCCGCTCAGCATAAAACCTTTGAATGCTCTGGTTCCGAAACGGGTATCCTGGTTGATCGTACCATTGTAATAATACGAGGCATACCGGGTATTGACATTTCCCACGGGATCCCAGGGTCTTCTTTCCCAGATGCTGTAACGCTGATAGCCTACGTTGGATCCGAATGTAAAAGGGGACAATTGTGTCCACTGAATACCTCCGGCTACTACACCAAAATTACCAAACTTGGTATTAGTATTTCCTCTCAGCACCATGTTAAAATAAGTGTTGAAAGCTCTTGCGGGTGCTGCCGGTCCGTTATACGCCGTCCAGGGATCGGCGAGTACCAGCTCCGTTCCGATACTTGTATTCAGCGTAGGTGCTCCTCCTACATACATCATCATCACAGGGTCATAGTTACCATCTCCGATGTTCAGCACCTTACCGGTTCCCAGCGCACCAGCGCCACCCGGATTGGTATAATCGTTGTTCATACTCCGTCCCCACAAGTAGGCCCGGAAATATCCGCCGGCATCCAATCCGCTCATAAACCTGTCGATGATTCCTCCCGGAGTATTTACGTCTTTGTCTGCCAGCTTAGCTCCAACACCTGTCTGCTTCCAGCCTAAAGGCGATTTTGCTCTTGCCAGCGGGATCCCTTTCAGAGGACCGGCGCTGCTTGAGTCCGGCGGGGAAGCGAATACAGTCACTGCCGGAAAGAGCAGGGATGCCGTAATGCCCGCCACACAAAATTTTATTCGGTCAAAATATTTTAACATAAGGATTTACTATTTTTTCAAGTTGATTTTACTCTGTCTTTCTTTCGTACACTCTTACATAGTCTACAAACATGTATTTGGGGAATACAGTAGTTTCGTCCGGAGGACCTGGCCAGTTACCCCCGATCGCCAGGTTGAGGATAATGTGGAAGGTCTGATCAAAAGGCCAGGGATGTGGTGATAAGTCTGCCGGTACACGAGAGGAATAAAGCGAATCGTCAAGATAGAACCGGATCTCATTTTCATCCCACTCGCAGGAGAATACGTGAAACTCATCTTCGAAAGTTTGCCCTTTCGGAAGATCAATAGAACCTCCTATATGTTTATTATTTGGCCATGGCGGGCCATAATGCAGGGTACCGTGCAGGGTACTCGGTTTGTGTCCTACGGTCTCCATAATGTCAATCTCTCCGCTTTGCGGCCAGCCTCCATACACGTAGTCAGTAGGAAGCATCCAGATCGCCGGCCATACACCTTGCTGTACAGGTGTTCTGGCACGGATGTCGAACCGGCCGTACTTCCAGCCTCCTTTGTATTTTGTATTGACACGGCCCGAGGTATACGGTTTTCCTTTATAATCCTGCCGCATCGCCTTGATCACAAACTTTCCGTCTCTCATGTAGGTGTTGGCCTGGGACCTCACGTAATATTGTAATTCGTTATTTCCTCCTCCGTCACCATTTACTTCATAGTTCCATTTGGTCGTGTCCAGCTCGGGATCGGTAAATTCGTCCTGCCATACAAGTGTCCAGCCTTCTCTTTCCAAAGGAGATTTATATCCTTTATCTCCTGGCGGGGTAAGATCTTCTTCTACTATTTCCAATCCTTCCCGGTACAGATCAGGTTGCTGTACCAGGAAAAAAGTAGAACAAGAAGTGCAGATCAGCGCTATGCAAAGCGCAGTTACATACTTTACTTTCATTTATTAAGTTAGTTAGTCTATTATTTTTCCTTCTTTTTAATGTATCTCACTTCATCCAGGTAAAGTGTACCTACCGGCAATACCATGAAGAGTACAGAGTTTACGGTTTTAAGGTTGGCTCCTTTCAGGCTGATCGTATATTTTTTCCAGTTGGGTCCTACTTCGACATAGGTATCGGCGCGCTGATCTTCTATTTTATCTCCTGCTCCTACCCCGATTTGTTCGATGACATAAGGTTCAGATCCTTTGACATCCGCTCTTGCATAAAATTCAAGTTTTTCATAACCGGACAAATCCGCTAGTACTGGATTTTCCGGAAGCGCCGCATTCCATATTCCGGTATAAAGAATATATATTCCTCTCCACGTTTCTGAACGGTCTACCGTAATTTTAATACACTTAGGTCCCAGGTAAGGATTGTTCCGGCAATTGTCGTCCAGCTTCAGACTGACTCCATCTTTTTCCCCCATGTATCCGCTGGGGATTCCATTTTCAAACTTATCGGCAAAGACATAAAAGGAAGTGGGATCCAGAGGTTCTTTACGTTCTTTATAAACGATATCGGTAGACAGAGGGGTAAAATCACTTCCAGCATAGTAGACTTCATCTAAAAAAATAACCCCGGCATTTTCAAATACGACCAAAAACAACCCGTTTACCCGGGAATAATCCTGCCCCACGGGAAGCTCCATTACAAACCGCTGCCAGGTAGTAGTCAGTTCGATACTTGCCTCTCCTTTGGTTGGTTCTTTTCCTTCTCCCATTCCCAGCTTGGCAATTGTATACTTTTTAGAAGAACGGGCACTGAATATGAGGTATTTTTGACCGGTCAGATCTGCCAGAGGGGTCTGGGGATCGATGGTTTCCCTCCAGGTTCCTCCTTTTTGTATAAAGACCCCACTCCAGGCTTCTGCTCCCGAAGCTTCTACTTTTAAACAGTATTCTCCTTTTAAAGGAGTTTCTTTGCAAAAAGGATCAATTAAAAGGCTGCTTCCGTTGGCGGTTCCCATAATTCCGGATGGAGTACCGTTGTCAAGCTTATCCGAATACACATAATATTCATTGGCTGCTTCTG
>CAYTGJ010000062.1:0-16716 GCA_964437245.1 uncultured Chitinophagaceae bacterium | reverse complement strand
CTTGCTCAGAACCGACAGCATAACGCCAATCCCGAACATTACCCTGGAAAATGTGGTCATAAATTAGTTTTGTAGATGATGTGAATGTGTTCTATGTGAAAACTTATTTCTTTTTTATAATAAAAAACATTTTTTTTATTATTATTTAAATTTTACAGAGCTCCCGAATCCTGATAATCCCCTCTATTTTACGTTTAGAAAACAATAAAAAAAGTTCGTTTTTTAAGCCTAAATACGAAACAGAAGGCTTTTTCATTTTAAATCGCACTTCTCTTTATTGTCAATCCGAGAGGTTATTTTACTCTGAAAACAATCAATGGTTTTTTATACGTAAAGAATTTCAAGCTGTATAACCCTAAACAGATTTATTCAACTTTACTTCATACAAATTTATCTCAAAAAAAGTCACAAAAATTCAACACACTGATAAAAAGCACCTTACAATGTTAGCAATCTTTTTTGAGAAACAAAAACCAATAGCCCTTATTTACCAATTTATGAACAATCCGGAATGGGTTCTTTTTTCTTTTGGGAAGAAGCTCCGATAAGTATTTTCTGAAAACACCTTCGCTTTATACCGTTTGTATACTTATAAAAGTCAATCATTTAACAAGAGTGCCGGAGGATCAATATAAACCCCTGGGAAACGCACCTGCTATTCCTCTTTTCTCCCCAACGATCCCTTAAAGTACACTTTAAAGGAATTTTACCCTTTTTATATACCGCTTCCCTGCCTTCAAAATTGGAAATCATATGTATTTGGGAAAGAAAATCAGGACAAAAAAACGAGTCTGATTATTATTACTTTTCGAAAGACCCTTTACCTTTGCAATGCTTTTTAAACAGTGTTTTTATTCCTGTTAGTTCAGACAAAACTCTTTCTGAGGAATTCAAGGAAATCCTCTCACAGCATTAAAGGCCCTTTTCCCTGCTTGCCATGATCTGCTATAGAAGCATGCAAGTACAGAAAATGCTACCTGAAACTTTGTGAAAAGATCAAGACCAGTGAAGTTTGAACTTCTAATTTTAATAAATATATTAGGTTAAATACAATTTACTGACGAGGACTACTGAATGAACCAGGTAAAAATCTTAAAACAATTGTTGTACAGTGTCATACACTGGACTTTTCCGGCCAGGACCACCGGCCTTTTTTCACTTTTGGTTTTCCTGCATGTTTATTCCTATGGAAGTATCCCGGTACTTATTACGGACGAGGATATAGATGAACTGCATTACTGGCGTGGAGCCAACCTGGAAATCCTGGAAGACCTGAACGGTACGCTCACGTTTCAGGAAATTTTATCGGGCCGGCATGACGCTCTTTTCCGGGAAGATAAATTAGACGTTCCGGTCACGAAAAAAAACAATGCTGTTTACTGGGCTAAAATAAAGATCAAAAAGCTTACGCAGGATCAGAGACAATGGGTATTTGAAGCCTATGATCAATCCATTGATGAAATACTTTTTTATGCTCCGGATAAAAACGGGAAATACGTGAGCTATTCCGGAGGTGACAGCAAGCCTTTTACTTCCCGGCTTTACAAACATAAAAATTTTGTATTTGACCTGTTTCTCCAGGATAATCAGGAACAAACGGTTTATATCCGTTTGAAATCGGCGCATAAAAGTTCGTTCATCGGAGTAGTGCGTCATGTACCGGCCTATATTTCCTATGCGCTGAAAGAATACTTCTTCCTGGCCCTGTTTTACGGGCTGGTATTGTCCATGATCATTTTTAACCTGATGCAGTATTTTACCACAAGGTCAAATATTTACCTGATGTATGTACTCTATGTATTTACAGCAGCGCTGTTCAGTGCTTCGCAGGACGGATTAGGGTTTCAGTTTATCTGGTTTGAGCTTCCTTCGATCAACAATATGTTCAGCCAGGTATCTTCTTTCTTTATGATCGGGCTTGCCCTCGTGCTCGCCCATGAATTTCTGCGCGATACTAATCCTGAACAAAAGTATTTTTATTGGGGACTCGGATTACTGGGGATACGGTTTTTCTATCTTCTGCTGGGACTGGCAGGCATCACGCTTTTCCCTTCGTTTATACTGGACATCCTGATCAGGCTTTTTATTCTCTTTGTATCCGTTATTGCTCTTTACAAGGGACACCGCCAGTTGCGCTACTTCACGATCGCGATGAGTACTCTTGTCATCGGCTATACGATCCGTGAGCTAACGATCAACGGATTATTTCCGAATACCATCGCCACGGTATACATGCACTTATTGGGCGAATCGTTCCAGATGCTTTTCATCTCGCTGGCAATGAGCGAGCGGATCAAGATCCGGATGGAAGACCTGGTCATAAGCCAGGAAAAATCGCTGGCCGAACTGGAGCATACACATCTGCAAACAGAGGAACTCCGGAAAACACTGCAAACTAAAGTAGAAGAACAGATCGCCCGTGAAAAATTTGTATCGGAGGGTATTTCAGAACTAAGCAATATCATTTCACAATACCTCAACGATACGGAACAACTTTACCGAAACATCACAAAGTTTCTGGCCCAATATTTCGGGTTCAAGCTGATCGCCCTTTACCTGATCCCTCCGGGGAAAAACTTTCTGAAACTCACTGCCGGGTACGGACTGGATGAAGTACGACTGACCGGACTTGAGATACAGGAAGGCGAAGGACTTTTAGGACAATGCCTGAAGGACAAAGAGCGGGTAAAAATACACGATGTTCCTGAAAACTATCTTGCGATTTCCTCCGGTCTTGGCCAGGCCACTCCCAAAGTGATCATCCTGGAGCCGCTGCATTTCAATCATCAGTTGGTAGGAATAATTGAAATGGCTTCTTTCAAAGAGCTAACACCCCTGCAGCAGGAAGTACTGGATAAATTCATTGCCCAGATCGCTTCCACACTCAGCAACGTTATGTTCAACGACACGACCAGAAAAATGCTGGAACAGTCGATCCAGAAAGAAGAGATGATGCGGGAGCAGGAAGAGGAAATGCGCCAGCAACTGGAAGAGCTGGTCGCTACGCAGGAAGAATTTGAACGGAAAGAACAAGAGTACCTGAAAGAGATCGAGTCATTGAAAAAAAATTGAGAACTGAAGGAATAACCTGTCTCGTCCTAAAATAACTTTACCGTTTAATATATAAAGTTGATGACTATAATCAGAAGACAAGCACACCAGTATTTATCCAGCATCCTGGATCGGGTATCTGGTATCGTTTTCAAATCCTTCTGACATTAGTTTGCCGTAATTTTTACGGCAAACCTGGGATTCTTCTTACTGTTTAATAATTTTCCTGCAGATCTTTTGATCCTGCACTGTCAGATAAACATAGTACATTCCTGCTGCTTTGTCTTCTATGCTGAAGGTCTGGGTGTAGTAATCTGCCGGGGCTTCTTCCGTCCTTTCGTATACGATTTCTCCCAATACATTCAGAACGCTTAGCGAAACCGGTTGCCCTTTCAAAACGGTGGCTGACCATGTATAAATACCTTTCCCTGGATTCGGTCTGATCTCAAAAGAAGTTTCCTGGAAAGGTTTCAGGCTCCTGATCACAGAGTAACTCACCTCCCCATCTTTGTCATACTCCGCGATCCGGTAATAAACAGTGCCTTGTACCGGCGAGGGATCGTAGAACGAATATTCCAGGAGCGCATCAGAATTACCTCCGGCTTTCATCGTTCCTACCGGAAAAAAATTAATCCCGTCGTCCGATCGTTCGATCTGAAAATAATCGGTGTCTTTTTCCTCTAAAGTGATCCAGTGCAGGTATCCGGTGCTTCCGGACAACAAGGTCGCTTCAAAGCTCATAAACTGTACCGGTAAAGAACAATCCCTGATCGCATTGACCAGCACTCTGCCACACCCTCCTGGTGAACCGATCTTCCAGTCGTACAAATAGGGCCAGCCACAATGTCCGGTGCTTTCGATCTGCGCTGTGCGAAACGAGAGTGTACCGGCCGCTTCGTTGTAGGCACTAAAATTACAGGGAGGAGAAAGATACCGGTTGGCTCCAAACTTAAGTTTTGAAGGAGTCACATCCTTGATCGATACCCGGTAAATCCCCATGGAGGCAAGCGTTACATTGACAGGAAGTACGACCGGCACGTAACTGTAGTTCGCTACAATGTTGATCGGGATGTCAGCGCTTTCAGCCACCAGGACTCCTGCTGTCGTATAAAATGCGATTTTCAGAGAACCGTTGCAGGGAGCACCTTCGCAATAAGCGTTGACCGTCATTTCTTTCATCCCTAAACCATCCTTGTAGGTTTCAAATTCAATATAGGCAGGTGTACCGGAGGTATAGGTATCGTTTTTCCTATCCACTCCTCCGTTTACATAACCGTCATGATCATTGTCAGGTCCTACATGACTGTAATCCGTCAGCGTAGCATCCTCTACATAATAAGTGGTCGTAACAGAGATCGGAGGTGTGGTGAACGTAGTGGTATTGCTTCCTCCTGGCAGAATGCTTCCTCCTGTAGGAACATCGTACCAGTTGAAAATCCCCGCTCCTGCCGTAACGGAAAGGTCTACTACGGAAGGCACTGTACAGAAAATATTGTCGTTTGGACTTGCTGTCATATTAGAGCTGATCGTTATTTCATCTGTCCGGGTACCGCATAGAGGATCTGTGACCTCCACCGCATATACCCCTGCTGACGTGGCAGTATAGGAGAGTGAAACCGCACCGGGGATCACTGCGCCGTCTTTGGTCCACACATACGTGACACCAGTCCCTGTATGGCCTGCATTCAAAGTCAACGAAGGAGGGCTGCACAACGAGGCATCTGATCCAAGATCCACTCCATAGGTATCGGTCACCAGTATTTCATCTGATCGCCAGCAGGAAGCTGTAGGAAATGTTTCTCTTGTACAGACGGTATACACTCCTGGTGTAGTGGCTACATAACTGTCTGCGCCAGCACCTGTAATAACGGATGCCCCCTCTCTCCATACAAATTCAAGCGCTGTACCGGTTACTCCGCTAGTGAGCGTCACTCCCGACGGGTTTCCGCAGAGTGATACAGAAGCAGCTCCGGCGTTCAGGAGAGGAACCGGTCCCGGAGCCCCGTAGGCACAACCGGAAGTGAAGGCAATATCATCGATCACGAAATCGTTTCCGGTAGCGGCCGTGTTGTCGTTTGTAATACAAATACTGATAGGACCGGACATTGCTCCCGAGGACCATACCTGGGTATACGAATTCCAGGTACCATTGGTAGTAGGAGATGTAATGGTAGGTCCTACCTGCACTCCGTTAATCTTAAAACGGATCTTTCCCAGTTTGTCCGGATCTCCGTCATAAAACAACGTAGCGATGAATGCTGTAAAATAATAATTGGTAGCGGGTAAGACGTTTACGGTCTGACACCAGATATCTACTCCGGGCACACTGTTTCCATCCACAAACAACGCCAGGTTGTCTGCCGAAGGAGAATGATCGGTAAACGTATGTGTGATCGTTCCGTTGAAATTCGGAAGACAGCAGTGAAAATTATTGTATACATCGTTTGTCACACAATATTCTCCGGCATTGGAGTATCCTGTGAAGTGTGCATCCCGGTTGTCGCACCCCGAACTTCCTCCGACACAGCTCAGACAATGAGGAGCATATCCGGATGTAAAGCCAGTGCTACCCAAAGAGAAATCTCCGTTGACAATTAGGTTTTGTCCGTCCGTAGAACTGGCGCACTGGCCAAATGCAATCCCGGTGGTGGACAATAAAAGCAGTATTCCTGAAATGATCTTTTTCATATAGGATTTGAGGTTGGGTTGATATCTAATTATTGTTCTTTACCAGACCACTATCTTTTGTGTGATTTTTTGCTGGTCAAAAGAGAGCGTGAGAAAATACAGTCCACCGGTCAAACCGGCAGGGAGTGGCCATTCATTACGGCCTTGTTTTCCTTCCAGCCGGTAGCCCGCAATGCTGGTCCCCGTCAGGTCTGCAATCTCCAGACGTACCGCTGTATTTCCGGGAAGGAAAAATTCGAGGGAAGAGGTTTCTCCTTTTTGTACAGGGTGAGGATAAATAGTCAACCCTGTAACACTGGAATGATGTACTGCTACCACAGAGGAGTACGAATAAGTCCCATTCCAGTCCACCTGTTTCAAACGGTAATAAGAAATACCGCTGACCGGATTTTCATCTGTGAAAGAATAATGTACTACCGAGATACTGTTTCCGCTTCCTGTCGTTGTTCCTATTGTAGCAAAGGTTGCCTGATCTTCGGACCGTTCTATCTCGAAATAGTTGTTATTGAATTCCGAAACAGTACTCCAGGAGAGAAGAGTTTTATTACTTCCGGCAGTAGCCGAAAAATGTAATAAACTTACGGAAACAGGAAAACTACATCCGGTAGTAGTCGCAATGACCGGCACCCGTTCGCAGGCAGCTCCGGTAGAGATCTGCCAATCGTAGAAATAAGAGTATCCGGAAGGATCCCAGGTGGCATCATGTCCGGTGATGGTAAGCATCCCCGGTACAGGACTTGCGTTATAGGGATAAGAAGCTCCGGAAGGTGCGTAATACAGGTCACAATAAGGAGTAGAAGTAGTTCCTTTCGCATCCATCTTCCATCCGGTCACATTTGCAGGAATGACCACTCCGATCGGCAGTACTTTGGCATTCCACCCGACAGAAGTACTCGTCACCGGAACATCCACGGTATTCATCACAGCTCCGGACTGATCAAGGATCCGTACGTTTACATAATACGTAGTGGAAGTATTATTGAACCATGCCCATACTTTTACAGAATGGATCGTCACATCCTGCGCTCCTGTATTGAAATTGACACGAAACCTGTAATCGTCGGTCGGAGCCGTTCGTCCGAATCCTCCTCCGATCTGGCTGACAGGACCGGCCTGTCCTGTTACCGAAGAGGCATCCTCTACCCAGTAGGTGACTGTCGTACTGGCGGGCAACGAGGGACTGTAAGAAGGGCCGGACGTAATATAACTTGCCGTACCGACCGCCGTTCCATACCACTGATAGCTTCCCGTACCGGAAACAGACAGATCCACTACGCCTGCTCCGAGACGACAACCATCTGAAGGTACTGCTAATCCGGGAGCGGCAGTGACCTGTACAGAGCCAGTCACCTCCGGACATCCTGAGGCGGCCACTGATACAGAATAGGTACCACCGGTGCGCACCATTGACAAATACCTTCCGGTCTCATCACTGAGCAGATTTCCATCTTTTGCCCAGGTATAGGTTACAGGAGTGAGTCCATAATCATTTCCATCCAGATCCCGGTACGCCGGATGACACAGCGTAAAATCAGGACCCAGAGAAGGAGGAGTCAGTATATCGGAAAGCACAATGGTATCCGTCGCCGTACACTGCTGTACAAGCCCGGAGTCTACTACTACAACATACGTTCCGGGAACAGAAGCCATGAAAGACGGAGAAGTCGCTCCTCCGATCACTACATTATCCTTTTTCCATGTATATGTTTTATTCGTTGTACTTCCTGCATTGGCATGAAGCTGGTAAGGAAAACTGATCCCTCCTCCGCAAGTACTTCTGTCGGGCCCCAGGTCAGGCTTTGTACAGCAGGTTCCATCGGCACAGGAGAAATCCACCTCTGAAGGACGAGCATCCCTGAAGGCTTTCATCTGATTATTAAAATCAGCCCAGCTGGCAGCGCCGCCTGTATTAGGGCCGGAAGCCCATACCATCACGCCGGCGTAACCATTGGCATAACCGAGATCAAACTGCTGCTGATAATTATAATGTCCTGTATTCCCTGTTTCGCCGATCAGTACCGGCTTGTCAAGCCCCCAGTAAGAAACCGGCCTGTTGTAGGGAGCCCAGTTATTTCCATCGTTCAGCATCCAGTCATAATAATGGATCTGGTAAAAATCCAGATAGGCTTCCGGACTGTTATAAGCGGCCTGAAGCGCGGTGTTTTTCCAATAATTAGCTGCCGCCGGGGACACATCTGAATTGTAACGAAGACTGGCGGCCCCTACGGTGACCAGCTTGGAAGAATGCGTATGTACCGCCTCCGCACACTTCCCGATAAAACGCTGCATTTCTGTAACCGTGATCGAGCCTCCGAAGTTGCCGGCTCCCGGCACTCCCGACATGATCCATTCCGGTTCGTTGAAAATCTCATACGCAATGAGGTTGCATTGATCCGCATACCTCTGCACCATGGGAATCAGTGCATTATTAATATAAGTATCGGTCTTGCCGGGATCCTTCACCAACTGCTCGCGGTTACTGATGCTCACCAGGTGGAAATCAAACAGGCATAGAATAATCATGATGTTATGATTTTTGGCCCGGTCAAGCATATCGTCCATATTGCTGAAGAAATTATTGTTCAGTCCGGTGCAGTTGCCATTTACGTCAAAGAGGGGATTATATTCTGCTTTGCAATGAATCCAGACACGGGCCGAATTGGCTCCATAATTCTGAAGCTGTGTAAAGTGATTCTCCCACCAACTGGCATTGTATCCATTTCCTCCGCCGTAACCGACCGAATTGTCTCCGAAATCCCAACCGTAATTATTCCATGCCACGTTCGGACCATTCAGAAAATAGTCTTTACAACCTATCATGATTTTGTTGTGCTGAGCCACCGACCCAGCTCCCCAAAACCATAGCAGGAAGAATATAATCCAGTTTCTTTTTCCCATTTCAAAAAGATTTAATCGAATCAATTTTTGAACTATTATTATATATGTATGTATTACAAGAGTTAAAAGTAAACAATAAAATATAAATAAAAAAATATTAAATTGCACTTATTTAATTATACATATTTATATTTTATAAATATTAAATTAAATTATTATAATATAATAGATATACTAAATAAAAATATTACAAAATAAAATAAAATAATTTAAATAAATAGATCTATAAAAAAGGTATTAAAACGTATTTATAGCCCTGTCTCAATAATTGTATTAAAATAAAGCATATTTTGTACTATTTTTATATTAAAAAACATTTAATACAAAAGGGGGAAGATTTGCCGCTGCTATAATCCAAATTGATATTTTTTTTTTCGAGCGAAAAAAAAATATCAATCCAGGACCTAAAACGGAGGCATTGGTAAACATGACAAATTCTGTTTATTATTACAAAATAATCGATCACCATGAGACCCAAGAAAAAAATATTCAGATTTGGAGTAGACCTTGGAGGGACGAAAATAGAGGCGATAATACTTGACAATGAGAACCGGGAGGTTTTTAGAAAAAGGATTCTTACGGAACAGGAAAAAGGCTACGATCACATTCTGAACAATATCCACAATCTCTACCAGGAGATGTTGGAAAAGATCAATCACGAACACCATACCTTTGGGATCGGAACCCCCGGTGCTGTTTCTAAAAAAACAGGACTGATCAAAAATGCGAATATAGGATGTATGAACGGAATGCCTTTCGTGGCCGACCTGGAACGAAAAATGGGAGGCCGAAAAATAGCCCGTCAAAATGATTCCAATTGTTTTGCTATGGCCGAAGCAAATTTCGGAGCGGGCAAGGGGAAAAAAATTGTTTTCGGGGCCATTATGGGAACAGGCGTAGGCGGAGGATTGGTACTGGATGGGAAACTGATCTCGGGCCTTCAATCAATTGCGGGGGAATGGGGACATAGCATCATCAATTCCATCGGCGACCGTTGTGAAGTGTGTGGCAAAATAGGCTGTATTGAAACCTTTCTTTCCGGTCATGGGGTAGAAAAAAAATACCAGCAAATGCACGGAGAAAAAATCCCGATGAAAGAGATCGTACACCGTTACCGGCTGGGAGACGATGCCTGTAAACTGATCATGTCGGAATATTTTTCCTATTTCGGCAAAGCATTTTCGAATCTTATCGCCATTCTTGATCCTGATGTGATTGTAATCGGCGGAGGGCTCTCCAATATTGAAGAGTTATATGTAGTAGGCGTAAACCGTGTACGGGATTATATCTTTAACGACGAACTGCGCACGCCTATTGTCAGAAACAAACTCGGTGACTCTGCCGGTGTACTGGGAGCGGCTCTCATCGGAGTCTGAGAATACTTCTTTCTTTTCTATTTCTGACAAAACAACAGAAGATACGGAACCTCTTTTATCCTGGCTTCAAATGAAAGATTTTTGCTTTCAAAAACAGCTATATCCTGATTGACAAATTAACCCTGTTCATACTCTGAGCTCATACTAAAGAGTATGCAGATATTATAAAAATAAAAAGTCCTGTGCCGGGTATTTTCAGGCACAGGACTTCTGCTAAAATCAGCACTTTATTTTATTTATTATTCAATCTGTTCATTTTTTCAGCATACTCTCTGATAACTGCGTGCGTAGTAGTGTCGGTGTTATTTACGGAATACCATCCCTGTGGCTCATGCGGAGGATCTCCGGTAAGATCGTCTCCTTTCTTCCACCAGCTCGCAAGTGATGCCGGACGACCTTCGCCACCCCATGCCCAGAAATTTACGCCACTGGCTTCTCCTTTTTGCGCCAGCTTATATACTTCCTCAAAGGCAAGACGGTAGTATTCATCTCTGTTTTTGGTAGGAGCAGACGGATCAAAACTTCCCTCGTCGCGCATAATACCAAATTCCTCCAGTACATAGGGTTTTCCTAACTTTTTAGAAACCTCGGCGTGGTAGGCAATATAGTCCAATACTTTAGCTTTAGCTTCCGGATAAGTACTGTCGTGTTTGGCAGGATCATACCAGTTCCAGTTCTGGATCCATACATGTGCCGTAGTATAATCAATGTTCTTCCCATCATGGTTTTTATCAAATTCCACACCACTATATTCGGGAGAAGCGGTGATCCCTTCAGAGCCGGTGGTCACCAACTGGTTTGGTGCAATACTCTTGATCAGCGCTGCAGTCGTATCAATCCACTCGTTAAAAGCGACTGTATTATCAATACCTCTCGGTTCATTGCATAGTTCCCAGGACATAATAGTAGGATCTTCCACATACAGCTTACCATTGATCGAGTTTTTTCTGCTCAGAATTTTTTTTACGGCTTCGTGGTACTGTGCCACGGCAGCAGGCACAGAGTAAAATTGTGCTGTGAATTTCTGGTAACCGTCCCAGGTTCCATTTGGATGTGGAGGAGGATAAGGAATAGAATCGGCTCCATTCCACTTCAGGTATTGTCCCATTCCACCAGACCATGGCCAGAAATTATTCAGTACAACTACTGCAGTCATATTTCTTTTGCCCATTTCATCCAGAAAATAATCCAGTCCAATAAGAAGTTCTTCTTTCAGCACTCCGGGAGTATCTACCACGGCTGGCAGAATACGGTACGGACTTCCCTCCGGTCCTTCTGTAAGAGCCATGATACGAAGATTGGTAATCCCGAGGCTCTGCATCTGATCCAGCTCTCTTTTCAAACGTTCTCTGTTTCCTCCTTCTCCCGGCGAGCCAAGGTTCATTCCGCACCAATAATTAGCACCGAGGAAATAATAAGGTTTTCCGTCTTTTACGAATTTACCATCCTGCACTCTTACAAAAGAGTCTGAACTTTCTTTTTTCTCCGGACTTCCACAGGAACCGATCAAAAGTGTTACGAGACAGGAATAGAAAAGAGATTTCAATGTTGTCATAAGTGATTTATTTTTGTATTTTATTGTATTCCTCTACAGAGAGCAGCATAATATCGTCAATCAGCAGCGTCCCTGTAAAAGCCGGGTTTTCCGGAGGGTTCACATGAAACTTAATGGATTTTATCTGAGTAGCATCTACTTCCTGGTGATTAGGCCATGACTGTACAAACCGGTCTCTGAAATCAAAGATCAGGTCTACATATTCGTCGGTCGCCGGGAAGTCGATCAGGAGCGGAGAAGCATTGGTTGAATAATCCTTGGCGTCATTTATATCAATCCGGAGCTTTCCTGCATGATCCGCTTTCATTCTTACTTTCAGCACAGGAGTTCTTGCAAAATCAACGGCCCGGTCAAAACGGTATCCGATCCCTTCCCAGCCTGGTCCTGATTCCTCCAGTACTATTTTCATCACATCTCTGGAGTCTACTTCTTCTCCCGTGACCAGTATGCTGTTCGCAGACCACCATCCGGAAGCTCCGTCGTCAAAGTCAAACAAAGCATAATGATCAGGATTCGCATCTTTTTTCTTTCCATCAAATACTACGATCTCTTCGATGAATAATTTCCCTGAATAGTTAGGACCACCGCCATTAAAATTGATCCTGATCTCTACAATACTCCTGGCATCTACCTCTTTTCTGGAGGGCCAGTTCTGTACCCAGTTTCCGGCATAGGCAAATTTATACAACTTTGTTTCTGGCCTTGTCCGGATATAACGTTCCTGGGGGACCATGTTCGTAGCATATCCGTTTTCGTCGATCAGGTCGATCCTCATTTTAAGTGAGTCCGGACTGTTGACATCTGTCCTCGTCTTTACCAAAAGATAAGGAGCCTCTGAAAAGTCCATCGGTTGAAATTTCCGGGACAATTGTTCCCACTGCGCTCCTACTTCTTTAAGTTCCAACACTACAACCCCGCCTGATTTTCCTACGGACATGTTAGAGTGCGAGGCTTCCCATTTGGAAATATCGGTTTTGCTGTCCAGTAAAACTCCTTTATTAAAATTTATTACCGGCAGTGTAGGAGCATTCATCGTAGCACTATCCTGATGTGCAAGAGGTAATTCCTCCGGAAGTGTCAGGGTCTGTAGTCCTGCACAGGAACAGAAAAACGATGCAATGAGTATATAACTTATTCTTTTCATAGATCAAACTTAAGGGATCAACGGACCATCTGTGGTAATACTGAAATGATCCAGTTGTGTCGTAATCACTCTCGTGGCAGATAATCCTGCTGATGTATTGGCACCAAAGAAGAAACCTATGTTGGCGATCCTTCCAGGTGTATAGGATCTATCTGCTGTAGGAGAAACACCGGGATCGAGTACCATTGAAGAATACCTGACCCTGTGAAGTTTCCAGCCGTCGTACTGAAGCGAGATCTGATGTGTATACTTATCTTCCAGTCCGTCGTACTGCACCGTACCGCTGTTATTATCGTCTTCAAACACCTGGATTACGAACTTGTAATCTTTATCGGCTTCAGTACCGCATCCTTTCACATAGAAATTCAGGTATACATCGTCCGGGCTGGAGAAAGTACCAATATTGAAAACTCCAGGTGCCGGAGCACTCAACCCTACCTGCCCGATATAATAACTTGCGTTGGCATCATGTCCGGACATGACCAGTGCATGAATTCCTTCGGGAGTAGTAGGATCGGCTATTTTATCCACCAGGTCGTATTCTCCTGCTTCAAAGGAATAGAACCAGTAGAGACCGTTTACATCTGCCCAGTTTCTGGCCCCGTGATCCACATTTATATTTTCAAACGTTCCCAGTACGAGCCCTTTGTTTTTTGTCTCTCCTACCGTAAGACTGGCGGTAAGGCTATCTTTCCAGCCCAACGCTGTCAGGGTCACATTTACGGTTTCTGATTTTCTGAACATTTTCAGGGTATCGGTAGAGCCGTCCCAGACAGTATTGCTTCCATTCAGTGAATTTGAAATTCCTGTCAATATTTTGATCGCTCCCGAAGTCTGTCCGGTCAGAGTCAGCGTCCACCTTACGGTAGCGTTGAAGTCGGATTCAAAATGGACCGTCCCCGTCTTAAAATTCGGATTACCATTGCTCACTGTCAGGGCAGAGGCTGTAAAATCATCCGGTGCCACTCCCAGACCAGGACCATAAAATTCATCTTTATATCTTTTACAAGACACCAGCAAGGCAAATCCTGATACCAGTAAAAACAAATAGGATATTTTCTTTTTCATATCTTTCCTCTAGTTAGAATCTCATTATGTAGCTAAAAAAGTATTGATTAACCTTGTAATCCATTTGCGAAGCATCCTTGTTGATGTTGTCGATCAGGAACACATTTGCGGCCAGGAAAATATAATTGGTAAAACGATACCGTATACCGCCTGAATATACCCGCTGGCTTACATTGGCCGAGAAGGGTGCATAATCATAGATCCGGTTAAATTCGTCGCGAAGGAAAAGATATTCTGTCCCCTGAGCGTTCAGGTATTTTAATCCTCCGATCACATCCAGGCCTCTGAAGGTTTCTACCGCCAAGCTTCCGTCTACCAGTGAGGAAGTCAGGGAAATATTAGCGGCTTCAGATCCTGCAGTATGCTCATACCTCAAGGATCCGCTCAATGCCATCAGCTTTTTAAATCCTAGCAAACGATTTACATTGAAGGTCGCTCCGGGATTGATCAGGAGGAACTGTCTTTTATCACGGATCCCGGTACCCAATACTTCTGACAATACCTGTGAATGTATGTTCAGGTACAACAACGAATCTTTGTTCCCATATTTCAGATCCACGGTCACTCCTTTTCTGTTAGGAGTAGCAAACCCATAAGGAGTAGAGTTGTTATAAATAGGGTTATAGGTCATCAGTGTAGTGGAGAGCGTCCTGTTATAAAAATTCAGGTCCGACATCCGGTCAAACACATTGGTCGTTCTGGCATAGCTGCTCACTCCGTCATATCCCCCCATCGGCAGCAGGCTTCCACGCTGATAATCCAGTATTCGCATTGTCTGTGCTCCAGCACTTGAGAAATCAGGTCCGACCAACCGGTAAGCAACATTTACCGAAACCGGAATATAACGGTGTGTGGCATTGGCCCCTACTTCAAAATAACCATCCACCGTTTTCACACGTTGATTGTCTTCGATCTTATTCAGATCATAAAAAGAGCGTCCGGCTTCTCCGTACGTAGAGAAATTAATTGTTCTGCTGGAAAGAGAGAATTTATAGTCTCCGGAGATCACGGTGTTTTTATAAAACACTACCGTATCCCGTACCGTACCTGTCACATCGGAAAGGCTGATCACATTTCCTCCCAGTTCGAAGAATCTGCTTTGCTTTACTTTTACGGTACCTCCAAACAACAAGCGATCAGGTGTTCTCAGATAATCGGACGGAATGGTACGTACCCCAAAACCGGAAAGACTAATGTTTTGAAGGACCTTTTTGAAATTAATGGTCATTCCGCTCTGTATCCCCTGCAGCCTCCACTTATTGCCGTTATTGAAGTTTTCATAACTGACAATTCCTCTCCGGATCTTAAAGGCTTCTCCTTCGAAGTCGGAGGAAGAAGGATCGGAGGAATTAAACAAGGTATACTTGGTCATCCCCAGATCAATGTCTCCGATGTTGTAAAAGACCTTTCTTGCCAGCAATCCCTGGATCTGCACCTGTCTGAATTCCATGACGGATCCGCTTCCGTAGAAACCTCCGAACGCATTGTAAAACCTCAGAATGGCATTGGCTTTTAACTGCTCACTTGGATTCACATTTACCCCCAGATCAAATACAAAGTTTCCATCCAATACCTGCTTTTGAGAGCTGGTATCGTTTCGTATAAACTCACTCTTTTTATCATAAGAACTTTTCCCTACAAGCGCTCGCCCATATCCTGTAAAATAAACCGGAGATTGCCCGAAGGAATAGAGTCCACCCAACAAGCACAACAGGATGACAAGTAATTTTTTATTTATCATTATAGCAACAGTTATTTTTTAGAAAAATATTTTTAGTTCCACGGTTGTTTCGTATCCCTTAAACCGGTCCAGCACGAAATTTTTATCGTTGAAATCATACCAGCGTTGTCTCAGGTAAATACCCGCAGAGGAAGACACATCATAATCGAATCCTATCCCGTAACCATGTCCTGTCTGATCAAGTGGTTTTCCATTGGCAGCCAGTGTAGTCCTGTCATTTCCTACCACTCTTTCATACCCTACTAGTCCTACCACCGATAGTTTATTGTGGAGATTATAGAAGATCATAAATTCTTCGTAGAAACTTCTCAGAAATGCTTTCGAGCTGAACAAGGCGATCGGAGCGAATTCATCCTGAGCAGAATTATAATTTACATAATTGGAGAAAATAATTTCCCGGTTAAATAACCTTGCTTTCAGCTTGGCAGAAAAGTCGATAAGGTTAAATCCTTTTTTATACGCTCTTGCCGTATCGGTAATTCCTATCTTTTCCCAACTTCTTCTCCATATATTCATCTGGCGTCCGTAAGGTCCTACCCCATTGCGGTAGTATACAAACTGCGAGCGGTTGAACCCGTTCAGCCGGTGCTGAAAGGTGACCATATCAAATCTGTTTTCCAGTTCCTGTTGTGAAGACAAGGCCAATACGAACCGGAGGGATTTGGTAGCCTCGAACGATCCGGAGAGATTTACCCCCTGCCGGTTGTTGATCATTTGTCCGAACTCTCCCATCGCTCCTTCGAAAATCATATTATTATAAATAAGATCGTTGCCAAACTGCGCCTGTACATTTCTGTTGGAAGAATTAAGAATCGCACTGTTCGGGTTCACTACGTCCGCTCCGATATAGAAATATTGTAAATGAATCGGCACGGGAAAGAGTTGTTTATCCGTACTTGCCTTTGCAATGATGAGAGGACTCCACTGT
Organism: uncultured Chitinophagaceae bacterium; assembly: GCA_964437245.1. Taxonomy (GTDB): domain Bacteria; phylum Bacteroidota; class Bacteroidia; order Cytophagales; family Cytophagaceae; genus JANYCO01. Next base: position 267 of record CAYTGJ010000062.1, on the reverse strand, counting down.
ACAAGGGAATCAACGGGATTGGAGATCCTTCCTCCTCCGGCTTCAATATTCAGCGCAAGACCTTTGAAGCTCAGGTTCAATTCGGAAGTAGCCACCTGCTCCTGGGCTACGTTACGGAATGTTTTATCAAATAATTGCGGACGGATGATCAGCCTTGACTGATAATAAGTGAATGCCAGCGAGTGCGTTGCTATTTTTTTGTTTACCTGAAGCCCAAGAATGTCCTGATTATTATTATTTAAAAAGCTTTGAAAGCTGTTGGTATTA
>CAYTGJ010000061.1:10969-24689 GCA_964437245.1 uncultured Chitinophagaceae bacterium | reverse complement strand
CGAACTTATCAGTGGTAATAAAGGAATGATGAAGCTTGAAAACGTATTCCTGCATCTAACTCAAAAAAATTAATCAGCTTTTTCAGTAATGTATAGATTTCTATCTGCCGCAAAAAAAGATTTTTTGATCCTGCTAAGAGATAAAGCGGGACTGGCTATCATATTCGTGATGCCAATGGCGCTGGTATTGATCATGACCCTCTTACAGGACTCGGCGTACCGCTCTCTTAATGAAAGTGGGATTCCTATTATTTTCATTGACGAAGACCAGGACACTCTGGGAATCGGTTTGGAAAGAGGACTGGCACAATCCGGGTTCTTTGAGATCAGTAAAACAATAGCCGGAGCGCCTGCTACCCGGCAAACCGCCTGGGACGCTGTATCCAACGGAAAATTCATGATCGGCATCCTGATCCCGAAAGGGACTTCACAGGCCATCCGCTCCGGAGTTGCTGACCTGGTCAGTCAAACACTTACCGAAAGTGGAGCCGTTGACGCAAATGCGGTAGATAAAGCGATCAAAGATAAAACAATAGAGAGACTGGAGATTGAGATCATTCTGGATCCTGCCACCCGCAAATCACATGTAGTAACGGTTACAACTTCCCTGCAGGAATTTATTTCCAAATTAAAGTCTCAGATCATTTTCCAGACTTTTACCGCAGAACTGGCGGAGATCATGCCTGTTAATACAAAGATCAAACTGGAAGATTCCGATCCTGTTTCATACAAAGAAGTTTATGCCGTTAAAGACGAGAAAAGTATCCTGCCCAATGCAGTACAACACAATGTACCAGCCTGGTCGGTTTTCTCCATGTTCTTCATCATCATTCCTCTGGCCGGAAGTATCATTATGGAAAGAGGAGAGGGGACAGCCTTCAGGCTTAAAACGATTCCCAATGCCATCCAGATTGTGCTTACTTCCAAAGTAGCAGTCTATATGCTGGTTTGCCTGAGCCAACTGGCCCTGATGCTGTTGGTCGGAATTCTTCTTCTGCCTTTAATGGGTTTGCCTAAACTTCAGTTTGGAAACAGTCCGGTAGCCACCATAGCCGTAGGCTTTTTTACTGCCATGGCCGCTACCTGTTATGGACTTATGTTTGGTACGATCACTACTACGAACCAGCAAGCTGCTATTGGCGGTTCTGTTTCCGTACTGATCATGGCCGCACTCGGAGGCGTATGGGTTCCCGTGCACCTGATGCCGGGACTTATGAAAAGTATCAGTAAGCTTTCTCCGTTAAACTGGGGATTGGAAGCTTTTCATGATATCTTTCTCCGGGGAGGAGGAATTGTAGACGTATTACCTGAAATAGGGTTATTGTTTAGCTTCTCTGTAGTCACGGTAGCTGTTTCACTTTGGTTTAGCAGAAAGAAAAATAATCTTTAAAAACAGGAGGGACGAACATGGAAGCTGAAAAAAAAGAACTTTGTGATTTCATCGCTCAGAATATTCTGGCAGGAGAAGTATCAGTAGAGCCCTCCACAATCTTATCCGACATAGGAGTAGATTCTTTTTCAATTATAGAAATTATTCTGTTTATCGAAAGAAAATTTGGAGTTTCAATTCCTCATGAGTCGCTCACTCCTGAAAATTTTGTATCCGTCGATGCATTGGTAGAATGCATGAGACAATATAAGAAAGCATAACGCTTTTTCTGTTTACCTTCAATAATTCGCTTATGAACACAACTCATGCGAAGTTCCCCAATGAAATTCTGTTAAGCGGTGCCGATTGTTTCATGCTGGCTATGGAAGAGCATTACGAAAAAAAGGGGAACTCCGGAAATGTCTGTCATCTGGTGATCTCTCCTGAAGCCGTTCTTACACGTGAATCACTCAAACAAAAAATAGAAGAGTTTCCGGTTTTTCAATGGCTTAGTAAAATAGAGCTCAACCGGGGCTTTTTGTTCGGCCTTCCCAAATGGGAATACAAACCATCAAAACCCTCTGTCATACCCCTTCTGGAAATCAACAGCAATGCCGACACGCTGCCACAGGAAATCATCCGTAATGGTATTTTTCTGAAAGATCAATGCCTGTTTCGTTTTACCCTTATCCACCGGGACAACGGTCATACGGATCTTGTTTTTTCCTGGCATCATATTCTGATGGATGCACAGGGAGCAGAAACCCTGATGAAATTACTGGGAGGAGAAATTCAGGAAGAGAAAGTAAAATACTTTCCGGATCCGGAGAAAAAAATGAATCCGTTCAAGGCATTTTATATCCTGCACTTCTCCAAGGAGTTCATCAAAAAATCTTCTAAGAAACCACTGGTCGAGATCGTTACACACAAGCCGGATGATGTACCGGTGACCCGTTATCATGTGATCGAACTGACGGAAGATGAGACCCGGCAACTGGATCAGACTGCCCTTGCCAATGGAGCCGGAGTAAGTAAGGGAAGTTTTTACCTGGCTTCGACTACCAAAGTACTCCACGAATGGCTGGCGGGAAAAGGAAATACCAAAGGTACTTTCTGGATTCCTGTCCCCCAGAACCGGCGCCCGAGAGGAACTTACGGTCCGGTGATCTCCAATCTCCAGGGATTTATGTTTTACCGCATTCCAAGAGAGAAAACCACTAACCTGAAATCCTGTACAGAGTTTCTGACCAGACAAATGTTTGAGCTGATCCGTCACAAAATACCTGATGATTATGCCGTCATGAGCGGCCTTCTGAGACGGCTTCCTTCAAGGTTCTATTACTGGCTCATCAAAGGTCCTGCGGGAGGATCAGTGGCCAGCTTTCTGTATACAGATCCGGGGGTAAACGTTTTTAAAACCTTTCTGGGAAAACCGGTCAGGAACATCACCAATTATCCTCCCGGTACTTTTCCTCCTGGTTTCATGACTATCTATGAACGATTTAACGGCAAACAAAAAATTATTCTTTGTTATACAGAACAGGTCGTAAGTCCTGAAGATCTGAAAAGCCTGGAACAGCAATTACGTAAATCACTTCTGGGCCTATGACAGCCGAAATCATATCCTGCGATGTACTGGTGACCGGCGGCGGTTCTGCTGGCATAGCGGCGGCCATATCTGCCGCAAGAAAAGGTGCCTCGGTCATTCTGATCGAAAAAAACAGTTTTGCCGGAGGCAAAGCAACTGCTTCGTATGTAGGAACAATTTGTGGTTTGTATTACCGGAGTGATCAGCCTGCCGCACGATATGTGCACGAAGGCTTTGCCTGCGAGTTCGGAGAAAAGCTCCGGTTCCATTCCGGAACCTCTCCGATACACAACAAAATGGGGCTTCACTTTCTTCCTTACCAGCCTTTTGATTTCAAGATCCTTTGCGATGATTACATTCGCAGTGAAAAAATAAAAGTGTTTTTTCATACCGTCGTTTCCGGAGTGCTTCATGAGCAGGGAAAAATCACTCAGGTACAAGCCATTTCCTATGATCGCCGGATCACGATCAGGCCTAAAGCAGTGATCGATTGTACAGGAGAAGGCCTGGTAAGTACACTATCTCAAATTCCGGTGATCGAAAATGAAGAGTACCAGGCCTCTGCGCAGGTATTTTCAATGGAAGGAATACACGCAGCCTCGGAAGCCAACCTGGGAATGATCATTTTGAAAGAGGTTCAGAAAGCTATTTCGGAAGGAATACTTCCCGAGAGTTATTCCAACGTATCCATCGTTCCCGGTTCTTTTAAAGGAGACCATGTTTATCTGAAAATAGGGATCCCTGAAAAAATCAGTAATGAGATCAACAAGCTCTCACAGGTAGAAATGACCGCCCGGAAAATGCTCCTGCAGATAGCCGGGTTATTAAAAGAAAACACCAATGCCTTTAAACACTCCCGGATCGGTGATGTAGCACCGGAAGCCGGAATCCGTACGGGAAGAAGACACCAAGGGAAGTATACCCTGACCCGTCAGGATGTATTGTCTTGCGTCAAAGCCAGTGATAGTGCCGGGAAAGGCGCATGGCCGATCGAATTCTGGGATCTTGGAAAAAGGGTCAAGATGGATTTTTTCGAAAAAGAAGATTATTACAACATCCCGAAAGATTGCCTGCGTTCGGCAACCTTACACAATTTGTTTTTCGCCGGACGAAATATATCTGCTACCGAAGAAGCTATTGCCAGTGCAAGAGTGATTGGTACCTGCCTCCAAACAGGATTCTCTGCTGGAGAAATGGCGATTGAAGAGATCGTACGTTTCTCTTAAAAACGCCTAGTCAGCCCGGATGATTTTGAATTATGCCTTTTCATCCCTAATTTAAAGGGAAAATAAACTTTATATAAATGGCAGCAACTCCTTCTACCATGATGCCGCTGGGTACTTTAGCCCCGGATTTTACACTTCCTGATACCGTTTCCGGAAAATCACGTTCTCTTTCAGAATTAAAATCTTCCAGAGGAACGCTGATCCTCTTCATTTGCAATCATTGTAAATATGTAAAACACATTCATGCTGAACTTGTAAAACTCCTGCATGAATATATACCGCAAGGGCTATCCGTAATTGCGATCAGTTCCAACGATGTGGTAAACTACCCGGAAGACGATCCGGAACGGATGAAAGAACAGGCGCAACAGTACCATTATCAGTTCCCTTACTTGTATGATGAGTCACAGGAAGTAGCCCGGGCATACGATGCTGCCTGTACTCCTGACTTTTTTATGTTTGATGGTAATCTGAAACTGGTATACCGGGGACAATTTGATGATTCCAGGCCCAGTCTTGATCTGCCTGTTACCGGAACAGACCTGCGCCGGGCGATCGAGGCACTGCTCAACGGTATTCCGGTCAGTACGGATCAGAGACCGAGCATCGGATGTAATATCAAATGGAAAGAATAATTCTGGCACGATAACTGATTTAACAAAGCCATACAGCATTACCGTGATACATCTTCCCTACAATGGAAAAACTATTTTCTAAAAAAGCATCTGTTCAAGGCCTGATCGCATTATTGTTTCTTTCGGGTCTTTTCTTTTCTTCCTGTAGCTCTTCTTTGCGGATGAATGTACTACAGCCGGCCACGGTATTCGTACATCCGGAAATTAAAACTATTGCCCTGGTAAACAGAACCAAACCGATGAGCAAAGCAGCCAATATTCTGGAAGGTGTACTCAGCGGAGAAGACCCGTTTCAGGATAAAATAGGAGTGGACAATGCCCTTGGAGGGTTATTCGCTGAATTGCGCGATTCTCCAAGATTCAGGATCGTAATGACAGACTTGTATCTGACGGGATCCGGCGCCGGACACTCGTTTCCCAATCCACTCAACTGGCAGGAAGTAGACCAGATATGCCGTCAATTCAATGCCGATGCACTCTGTACCATCGAAACCTATGATTCTGACACCCGGATCATTCCCAGAAAAACAGTAACCCGGAAAAAAAATTCGGACGGAAAAGAATACGATTACATCGAGTTCATTGCCGATCAGACCGTAACCGTACAAGTGGGATTCCGCCTGTACGATCCGGTAGAAAAAACCATTGTCGACCAGTTTCATTTTACCGAACAGCAAAAATGGACTTCCCGGGGAGCCACCGAAATGCAGGCCATCGGTGGTCTGATCAATAAAAATGCTGCCAGCTCACAGGTAAGCAAAGCCGCAGGAATAAAATACTCTATCCGGATCGCTCCGAGCTGGATATGGATCACCCGTGACTTTTATACCAGGGGAGGACATGAAAAAATGAAAACAGCCGGTAGACTTGCCAAGATCAACAAATGGACGGAAGCACGTACAACGTGGATGGAATTATTAGGAACCGAAAGAAAGATAGCTGGAAAAGCTGCTTATAACATAGCGATTTCCTACGAATACGAGGGGAATCTCCAGGAAGCTAAAAAATGGGCTTCAAGAGCCTACACAGACTTCGGAAATAAGAGAGGACGCGGCTATGTCAGTATTCTGGAACGCCGCATCAACGATGTACAACGACTGGAAAACCAGATGCAGGGAGTACAATAAGAAACAAGAGGATCTCTAGCCTCTTGTTAGTGGAACCGATTTCTGAACGGCTCTCAATTGTTCAGACAATCATTCCCGCATCTTCCGACCGGATGATCTGTTTTATCAGATATGGAGTTTTGTGTTGAGACTCATAGTATGTACGCATCAGCATTTCCGATACGATTCCGATCAGGATCAGTTGAACCCCCGTTCCTCCCAGGAAAGCACTGATCGTGACCAGTTGTGTCTGCGAAAAGTTCTTGATCGAAGCGATTTTCAGGTACAAGGCAGCAGCCAGTAAGAGAAAAGAAAATACAAAGCTCATCAATCCTGCTCCCCCAAAAAAGTGCATCGGCTTATTCATATACCGGTCCAAAAATCTGATCAGAAGCAGATCGAGAATCACTTTGTATATCCTTGAAAGTCCATAATTACTTTTCCCGTGTTTTCGCGCCCGGTAGTTGACCGGAACTTCTGTGACCTTTCCTCCATACCATTTCGCATAGATCGGGATAAAACGATGCATTTCTCCGTAAAGATGTACTTCCTGTACCACTTTTGCCTTATAGGCCTTCAGAGTACAGCCGTAGTCATGCAAGTGCACTCCTGAAATTTTAGAGATAAGTTTATTGGCCAGCAGGGACGGAAGTTTTCGGGTAAGCAGCTCATTTTTCCATCTTGATTTTCTCCAGCCCGAAACCACATCATAGCCATTGTCCAGTTCTTTCAGCAACAGCAGAATATCTGCAGGATCGTTTTCAAGATCGCTGTCGATCAGTACGATTATATCTCCTCCGGCATGTTTGATCCCGGCATCGATCGCTGCGGTCTGGCCAAAATTACGTACAAAGTTGATGGCTTTTACATTCCGGTTGTTTTGAGTGATCTGTTCCAGCTCATGCCAGGAATTATCTCTGGAACCATCGTTCACAGCTATAACTTCATGATCATATCCCGCTAAAGATTCCCGGATCCTTTCAAACAATTCGGGAATATTTTTTTCTTCGTTATAGATAGGAACAACGATACTTAGTTTGCTCATTTTCTTTTTGATTTTAATACCACTGGTAAAATTTTCTGATCCCTTCCTGCAAGGTGGTTTTCGGAAAATAAGAGAGCAAGTGAGCGGCTTTCTCTATGGAAGCATACGTCACTTTCATATCTCCCGGCTGTTCGGGCAGGTAATTCCGGATCGCTTTCTTTCCAAGCGTATTCTCAATTGTTTCGATAAGTTCTGCCAGTGAAACCGGGGTACTATTCCCCAGGTTGATGACTTCATATACGCTGCTGTTCGATTGTATAAAGTGTATGGCACCAGTGATTCCCTCTACAATATCGGCGATATAAGTATAATCTCTCATCGTGTCTCCCTTTCCGTATAAATTTATAGGACGGTTACCGTCGATCAGGTCTATAAATTTATGAATCGCCAGATCCGGTCGCTGGCGCGGGCCAAACACCGTGAAAAAACGAAGATTGATGATGTCAAAATGGTAAAGATGGTGATAGGTGTAATTTAAAAGCTCTCCGCTCCGTTTGGTCTGTGCGTAAGGAGACAACGGATTAATATCAGCATCTGTTTCTGAAAACGGAATCGCATTGTTGCCATAGACCGAGGAAGAAGAAGCAAAGATCATTTTAGAACAGCCGTTGGTTCTCATCCATTCCAGCATATTCAGCGTTCCCTGGATATTCGTACGGATATATCCTTCAGGATCTTTCAGAGAAGGCTGTACTCCGGCTTTGGCTGCCAGGTGGATCACTGCAGAAGGATTAACCGGAAGCCTCTTTAAAAAAAGAGTATCCTCAATATTCCCTTCTAAAAAAGTATAATTGGGATGCTGTAAAGCAGGTTGTAAATTTCGTTGTTTGATCTCTTTATCATAAAAAGGATCGAAATTATCAATCCCCGTTACTGAAAATCCATCGTTCAGAAGCCGCTCCACTACATGAGTTCCTATAAAGCCTGCTGCACCCGTCACGATAATCATCTTCTGAGATCCTTTATATTTGAAAAAATTACCTTTATGTAAAGATGGGACTTAACTATTAATTGATCATTACCATAGCATTTCCTTTAGGTTAACTTCTGATCAGGGATGTTTCTGATTAGCTTCTCTAAAACGATTCTACTGTAAGATCATTTACGCAGCTTTTCAGGATAAAAATGAAAATAGCCTCCCGGAAAGGAGAGGAGGGTGGTAATGAGAAAGAAAAGAAACGCTACTGAAACCGCAACTTCCCTGCTGAAATGAAAATATTCTGCGAAATAAATAAAGGTCAGTTCCCGGAGCCCTATTCCTCCTATGGTAATGGGGAGCATTACCACAATGGTAGAGATCAGAAATACAAAAGACAATGCTGCTGTCTCCTGGAACGCTCCTAAAGAGCAGATAATAAAGAGAACGCTTACCAGTTGAGTCAACTGTACCGACAGAGAATAAAATCCTGTAACAAAAACATAGGTTGTAGTAGAGGGACGAAGTAATCTTTCGATCAGGTACAATACTACTAACAATAGTAGTATCCCTGGTACTATCACCATTTTAAGAGAAAGGAAATAATTCTCCATAACACCTGCCATGATTAACAAAAGTATTGTCAGCAGGATCAACCCGCTCAGACGATCTTTCAGCAGTGCTGTAATAATACTTTTCACTCCGGCTTCCTTGAATTGTCTATTCAGGTAATACGCTTTATAAGCATCTCCGCCGATTCCTCCGGGGAGAAAAAGGTTATAAAACATTCCCAGCCAATACAAGCGAAGATTTTCCCGGAAATTTATTTCTATTTTTACAGCACGCAAATAATAGTGTAATCGCATCGTAGATAAAATTTTGGAAACGATGAAAAACACTCCGGCAGCAAGCAAATATAAACTATCAGCATTCTGTAACGAGGCATAGATTTCCGGAAGATTGATCTTTTGGTACAATACCCATAGACAAAAAGCACTCACTATAATTTTAATGAACGTCTTGGTGTACTGGTGTAGCAAAAAATCTTTTGCCTTCATTCTTCAATTCTTACAAGATACAAAAGTGTATTGTTGTAACTCATGTGAAACTGTTTATAGACTTTTGCTCCGGCCAGTTCTTCGTCGAGTATATCGGTAAGATAAAAAACACCCTTCCCTGGTTTGTCGAGTGAACGGGACAGAATTTTTCCTCTTTCCCTGGAGATATAAAACGATACATCGTGGTTTACCGGTGTATGTTTATAGATCCACAATTCTTCTCCTTTCGTAAGCTGTCCCACATGAATACTGTTGCTCCGGTAAGCTACCTGCGGCTCTGTTTGCAAACGGGAAGGAAATACAAACCAGTCAAATCCGATTCTTGCGATCAGCAATACAATGCCAAAAATATACAGGCGGTAAGCAGAATTTCTGAGGTAGAAGACCAACGCCATTCCCAACAAAACCATCAGGAAAAGTACCTTTCCGGATCCATTGCTGACATTGGGGATCATAGGGATGAACGGAACAACCAATATGGCCAATACCATTACTCCTATAATTACCAGGAATATTTTTTCCATCACTTTCCTGAACGTTACATTACCCGGTAGTTCCAGCAACGCAAAAGAAAGTAAAAAAACAGGAGGGAGAAACATGAACAAATACCGTGGCCGGGTTTCCGGAGACAGCCAGTATACCACAATATTGGCAAGCAGCATGAATAAGTTGAATTTCAGGAAATCATTTTTCATGATATACTCCCGGTTTTCTTTTTTAAATAATAAAAAAAGTGGTGCCGTCCAGGGAAGGAAATGCATGACCGTTTCAAAAGGGAAGAGTAGTACATGAACAATTGACTCCATCAGTCCATGTTCCGTCACAGTACGTTTGGTTGATTCATTCAACAACGTACTCATCAATACTTCCAGCGAATTGAACTGCAGATACTGTGAATAATAAAAGATACAACTGATCAGGAATAATGCGATCCCCATGAAGTGACCACTCAGAAAAAGTATCCCGATCCTTTTTCGAAGTACAGCTAGGGTAAGCAGGGAAATAAACTGAAATACCAGGGCTGGGAGGCCTTTCATGAAATAACAAGCCGTAATGATCAGGTAAGAATAAAGGAACATTTTAAGATAGTTGCCCTTTTTATCATAATGATACAGCACCATCCAGTTCATAAAAATAAGCGCTGAAAACAGCGTGTCGATCAACCCCAGGAAAGAGTCATAAAATAGTACTCTTCCGCAGGTGACGTAGGCCAGCAGTACCAATACTGCTGTTTGTATGTTCACATATCTGCGGATATAAAAGAACAGGATGCCGGCAAATAAACAGATGGAAACTACTGTAGGGAGACGTACGATCCATTCGTCCATCCGGCCGGAAATATGGTAAAGACCTGCCAGCAGCCAATTGTAAAGAGGAGGTTTATTGTAATAATAATCGCCGTTGATTGTAGGGACTATATAATTGTCAGAAAAATACATCTCCAGCGCCACCAACGCACGTGTAGGCTCGTCTGCCAGCAAAGGCATCTTTCCAAGGTTGATCAGCAAGGCTGGGAAAAACAACAAAAAAACAGCCAGATAAATATATCCGCTTTTCCTGATGGTAAAAAACGCTGCAATTGCCTTCATGCTCATTACAAAGATAAGCACGTAATGTTAAGCGATTATTACCAAAAAGCCTGGCAGACAAAATGATCATTAAAATTTGTATGCCCTTTTACATATCTGTTGTTCAGACCTGTTCTGTAATCCCTTTTTCAGGAAGATTTGCAAAATCAAAAAGAGCTTTATCCATCAAATGAGAAGGATGTACATTTTGTAAGGATGTGAAAATGATCTCACTTCTGTTCGGATGCAACTGATCCCAGTCGTTCAGCATTTTCTTGATCACCTTTCTTTGCATATTAGGCTGGGAGCCGCAAAGATTGCAGGGGATAATTGGAAATTCTCTCAATACAGAATACCGTTCTATGTCTTTTTCACGGCAAAATGCCAGCGGACGTATCACAATATGCTGTCCGTCATCAGTACGGTATTTGGCGGGCATTGCTTCCAGTTTTCCGGCAAAAAGCATGTTGAGGAAAAACGTCTCAAGAATATCATCTTTATGATGTCCCAACGCTATTTTAGTGATCCCCATCTCTGAGGCCACTCCGTACAAAGTTCCCCTGCGCATACGCGAGCATAAACTGCACATCGTCTTTCCCTCCGGTACATGCTCCTTCACAATACTATACGTATCCCGCTCTACAATCCTGTAGTTTACGCCGAGTTTATTCAGGTATGCAGGGAGAATTTCTTCCGGAAAATCCGGCTGTTTCTGATCCAGGTTGACCACAATGATCTCGAAATTGAAGGGAGCTTTCTTTTGCGCATACAACATCATGTCAAGCATGGTATAACTGTCTTTCCCCCCGGAAAGACACACCATCACTTTATCGCCTTCTTCTAAAAGTTTAAATTCCTCCATCAGATCACCCACCTGACGACGAAGACGCATCACCAGCTTATAATCTTCAGATTCCAGCTTGCTTAGAAATATCTCATCCGACAACATAGCACAAAGATACGGAAAAGAAAAGAAGTGAAAAAACAGGGAGGAGAAAAGAAAAAGCGAAAACAACTGAAATAACTCAGGGTCTCCTGTACATGAACTTTCTTTATAAAAGAACAGCGTATGAAAGCCCCTGAGCTATTTAGAATGAAATTTTACTGTACTGTCAGGTTTTTCGTAGTAATATCCACCAGGGCTTTTACCGTAGGTTCGGACAATTCAAGGAAAGTCATCGGGAAAATCCCTATATACAGAATAAAGAACGACACTACAACCAGAACAGTCTTGTCGGAGAAGGTAAGATCATTAAAAAGCCCTTCATACTCTGCTTTAGGTTCTCCCAGCATCACTTTCTGGAACGTATTCAGCATATAAACTGCTCCCAGGATGATCGATACTCCTGCGATGGCTGCCAGATAAGGATTATAGGTAAATAACCCTACAAAGAGTAAATATTCCCCCACAAAACCACTGGTCAGCGGAAGGGCTACAGACCCCAGCATTACGATCACAAACATGACGGTCAGGAAAGGTGCCTGATTGCGAATGCCTCCCATTTTATCAAGATCCATGGTTTTCGTACGGTTGTAGATCAGGTCTATGATAAAGAAAAGTCCTACCACACAGAATCCGTGTGAAAGCATCTGGATCATTCCTCCTTGTACGCCTTCTACGGTACGGGAAAATATTCCTGCCGAGATCAGGCCTACGTGAGCAATGGAAGAGTACGCTATAAGCCTTTTAAAATCTTTTTGCATGATGGCGATCACTGAGGCATATACAATTCCGATGACAGACAGAACGATAGCCGCCGGTCCCCATTGAATCATTGCCGCAGGTACGACAGGAAGCATCCAGCGGATGACTCCGTAAATTCCCATTTTAAGCATGATCCCGGAAAGCAGCATCGTGCCAGGAGCAGGAGAGGTGGTATAGGTATCCGGCTGCCAGGTATGCAGCGGGAATATTGGCATTTTGATGGCAAATGCCATAAAGAAGGTCCAGAACACAAACGTTTGTTCGGCTCCGGTCAGCGACAGACTTAGTATGTCTTCATAGGCAAATGATCCGGCTTTCAGATAAAGGAAAATGATTCCTAACAACATGATCAGAGAGCCCACAAGAGTATAAAGAAAGAACTTGAACGTGATTTTCCCCTTGTTTTCGCCCCCCCAGAGAAGACATATGAAATAAATAGGAATAAGAGCAAGCTCCCAGAATATATAAAAAAGGAAGGCGTCTCTGGCCACAAAAACCCCTACCAGCGCTGATTGCATGATCAGGATCAATCCGTAAAATACATTGGGTTTACTATAATCGGTACTAAAAGAAGCCAGTATGATCAACGGTACCAGCAAAGCCGTCAGCAATACGAGCAAAAGACTCACGCCATCCATTCCTACATAAAAGCTTATGCCCAGAGAAGAAATCCAGGGTACATCCGTCACAAACTGAGCTTGTGAAGTGACTTCTGCAAGATGATAGGCACAAATTCCTCCTAACAATTCTAAAAGTGCTGCCACCAGGGCAAGGTATTTGACTGCCTTATTGTTGATCAGCAAAGCAATTAATCCTGCGATGAAAGGAAGAAATATTAAGGTACTTGTTAAGTTCATTACTTTTGAAATTTGTTTGATTTTTTGTGATCAATTGTTTGTTCCACAACAAACCTTCTTCTACTATTTTATTTAACCTGATTGATAATCAATAGTACGATGATCCCCATCACCATTGCAAACAGGTAAGCACTGATGCTTCCGCTCTGTGTATAGCGCAGGATCTTACTTCCGGCGTCTACTCCTTTTCCGATCCCGTTCACAATCCCATCAATAAGCACATTGTCCAATATTTTTCCTGAGAAAGAAGACAGCGCTTTCAGAGGACTTACCACTACAGAATCATACAGTTCATCGATGTAGTATTTATTATAAAGTACTTTATGGAATCCTGTTTCTTTTCCTTCTTCCGCCGGAACCGATTTTTTGCTTACATAAGTCACATAAGCGATAATGATAGTCACGATCACCAGGCCGGTAGAAATTCCCATCAGCATATATTCAGTAGAGTGGGAGAGCGCATGCGCTTCTGTTGTGCCCAGGTCATAGATCACTGGAGAAAGGTAAGCGGCCAGCTTATTGGACCCTCCCAGTACTTCCGGGATTCCGATAAAACCACCCACTACCGATAAAACCGCCAGTACCATCAACGGAATGGTCATGATCAGGGGAGATTCATGGAGGTGATGTTTCTGGTCTTCCGTACC
>CAYTGJ010000061.1:1856-10959 GCA_964437245.1 uncultured Chitinophagaceae bacterium | reverse complement strand
CACGGAAAGAACCAAAGAAGGTTAAAAACAGCAGACGGAACATATAGAACGTAGTCATCAATGCTCCTACCACACCCAGTCCCCAAAGGAACGGACTTCTTTCAAAGGCATGCGCCAATATTTCATCTTTCGAGAAGAAACCCGCAAAAGGAGGGATCCCTGCGATGGCAACCGTACCGATCAGGAAGGTAATAAAGGTTACCGGTAATTTTTTAGCCAATCCTCCCATCCTGCGTATATCCTGCTCTCCGCTCATGGCGTGAATCACACTTCCTGCTCCAAGGAACAACAGTGCTTTGAAAAAGGCGTGGGTCGTCACATGGAACATGCCGGTCGTGTAAGCTCCAAGCCCAAGTGCAAAGAACATATACCCGAGCTGACTGACTGTAGAATACGCCAGTACTTTTTTAATGTCATTTTGCACCAACCCGATCGTAGCAGCAAACAAGGCGGTAATCACTCCTATAATCATGACCACATCAAGTGTACATGGTGCCAGTGTATAAAGTACATTTGAACGAACGATCATATAGATCCCCGCTGTCACCATTGTAGCTGCGTGTATCAGGGCCGATACCGGAGTAGGGCCGGCCATTGCATCCGGAAGCCAGGTATACAATGGGACCTGTGCACTTTTACCGGTTGCACCGACAAACAATAACAGCGTGATAGCGATCACCACGGCAGAGTTGGACTGAAGGATTTTTGGGGCCTGAGAAAACACATCTGAATAATCCAGACTGCCAAATGTGACGAAGATAAGGATCATTCCCAGCAGGAACCCAAGGTCCCCGATACGGTTCATGATAAAAGCTTTCTTCGCGGCATTATTGTAATTGGTGTTCTTGAACCAGAAACCGATCAGAAGATAAGAGCAAAGCCCTACACCTTCCCAGCCTGCAAACATTACTACGTAATTAGAACCCATGACCAGCAACAGCATGGAAAATACAAAAAGATTCAGATAGGCAAAATACCTCGCAAATCCTTCGTCATGACTCATGTATCCGGCAGAATAAAGATGGATCAGAAATCCTACACCGGTAATAATGGTCATCATCATCACCGACAGGGGATCAACCAGGAAAGACATGTTCAATTTCAGACTTCCGGCACTGATCCATTCATAGACAGGAACAGTAGTGCTGGTCAGCGAGCCGTCCAGTACTTTCAGCAAAAGGCTTAGGACAATCACAAAGGCTCCTAAAATGGTACCACAACCAATGATCCCTACCAATGCTTTCGGTAGTTTTTTATTTCCTAACCCTATAATAATGAATCCTATTAACGGCAGTAAAGGAATAAGGTATACTAAATCTAACATTTGACTAATTTTAATTTCTTGATTCTATTTTTGAAAACTGAAAAGAGTAATAAAGCTGTCCGGAAGACTGCTCTCCATTCTGATCAATTTTTCCTTACCATTTCATTTTTTTAAGCTCATCGATATTCACCGAACCTGTATTCCGGTAGATCATTACCAGGATCGCCAGCCCGATCGTAATTTCGGCAGCAGCCACGGCCATGATGAAGAATACGAATACCTGCCCATCCACATTGTTGTGATGAACGGAAAATGCTGTAAGCAACAGGTTGACGGAATTCAGCATCAATTCAATGGACATGAATATTATAATAATGTTTTTTCTTATCAGAATTCCCAGGATACCGATCGTGAAAAGGATCGATGCTAAAAAGATGTATCCGTTTAGTGAATTAGTAAATAAATCCTGCATTAATATGTAGTGTTAAATTTTAATTTTTTGTTTGCAATACCAAGTCCTCTTTCCGGCTTAGCTATCCTTAAGGTTTTTCTTTCCCAGCATTACTGCTCCGATCATTGCGGAGAGAAAAAGGACAGAAGAAATTTCAAATGGTAAAAGGAAATTAGAGAACAATACTTGTCCAAGTCTTTCTACGGAACCAATGTCTGTACCTACTAATGCATCACTGCTGTGTACACTTGCTCCCTTGATAGCTCCTACTAAGGTAACAAGTAATAATCCTCCGGCTACGCAAGCCGCTAATTTCACATAGAAAGGTTTTTGCGGTTCGGCAGCCTTGTTCAGGTTCAGGAGCATGATCACGAAGAGGAACAATACCATAATAGCCCCGGCATACACAATGATATTGACGATGGCCAGGAACTGTGCATTCAATAATACAAAATGACCCGCTATAGAAAAGAACGTAATGATCAGGTAGAGTACACTGTACACTGGATTTTTGGTAAAGATCACTGCAAGAGCGCTACAAACGGCTACAGCAGCCAGGAACAGGAATAAAATTTTGTCCATTGTATTATATTATTGATTTACTGGAGTTTTATATTCGTAAGGTTTTCCTTCTTTGACATAAGGATTGTAAGTTTTAGGATGCGCACTGGTACCCAACGGTTGTACAAGCTTATCCTTTCCGTAAATGAAATCTTTACGGTCATAGTCGGCAGGAGTGATCTCTTCTGTGAGATAAATAGCATCTTTCGGACAAGCTTCTTCGCACAGTCCGCAGAAGATACAACGCAGCATATTGATCTCATATACTGCCGCATATTTCTCCTCGCGGTATAGTTGTTCTTCTCCTTTTTTGCGCTCTGCTGCCGTGATGGTGATGGCTTCTGCAGGACATGCTACGGCACACAAACCACAGGCAGTACAGTTTTCCCGTCCTTGCTCATCTCTTTTCAGAATGTGCTTCCCGCGGAACACTTTACTGAAGTTCTTTTTTACTTCCGGAAACTGTACCGTTACCTTCTTTTTAAAAAGATGTTTCAGCGTAATCGCCATACCTCCAAAAATTGCCGGTAGGTATATAGACTCCCAAAAAGTAAGTTCCTTTTTTTCGAGTACTTTTTTTCTGTTTGTTAATGACAATGCCATAATTTCTTTTATTTACTAAAGAACAGCATACCTGTTCCGGTTAATACAATATTCAGGATTGCAAACGGTAATAATATTTTCCATCCAAGATTCATCAACTGATCATAACGGAATCTTGGGATCGTCCAGCGTACCCACATGAACAGGAAGATGAAGAAAGTAATCTTACCCATAAATACTCCCACACCGGCAATACTTTGCCAGAACTCTGGCAGGAGGGAAAGCCCAGGGAAGTTGTATCCTCCGAAGTAAAGTGCCGCCATGATCGCAGAGGAAATAAACATATTGACATATTCTGCAAACAGGAATAACCCCAGTTTCATCGAACTGTATTCAATATGAAATCCACCACCAAGCTCAGCTTCACATTCCGGCAGGTCGAACGGAGTACGGTTACATTCTGCGAAAGCACAGATAATAAAGATCAGGAACCCCAGCGGCTGGTAAAAGATATTCCAGTCCAAGCCCTGCAGTGCTTCTATTCCATAAAGTCCGCCGCTTTGAGACTGTACGATATTACGAACGCTCATCCCGTTATGACCGGTAAGCATGATAATTGCAATAATGGAGAATCCCATTGCCAGTTCATAACTGATCATCTGTGAAGACGCTCTTATCGCTCCCATCAGGGAGTACTTATTGTTGGAAGCCCAGCCTCCGATCATGATTCCGTATACTCCCACCGAAACGACTGCAAACACGTATAAGATCCCTATGTTGATGTCTGCTACCTGCATTTCAAAGAAACGCCCGTTGCCCAGATCCAAAGGAGTACTCCATGGGATCACTGCACTGGTCATAAGAGCAGTAAGCATAAACAGGGAAGGTCCGATAATGAAAAGAAACTTATCAGAATCTGCCGGGATGATCTCTTCCTTCATAAAAAGCTTCACTCCGTCGGCAATTGGTTGCAGCAATCCGAAAGGTCCCGCTCTGTTTGGACCGATCCGGTCCTGAAACCAGGCGGCCAGTTTTCTTTCTGCCCAGGTTGCATATGCTGCTACCCCAAGAGAAATAGCAAATACAATCGTAGCAAGTATTAATTTATCCGAGAATATTATTTCCATATCCTAATTTTTGTGGGGTAGTTACTTTAATTCCTTTTTGGTATTTATTGGCCGAGATCACAGAATGACGTTCTATTTTGGTAGGCCCTTCAAATACCCAGTCACTCATTTGTTTTTTCTCAAAACGGCAATCGTTGCAGATGAACTCTTCCACTTCACCGTATTTATCTTTTCTTGCTGTCACGCGGTATACCTCATTTCCATAGGTCCAGACCACTGTTTTACCGCAGCATTTGTCACAGTCACGATGTGCATCCTGAGGCTTGGCAAACCATACACGGCTTTTGAAACGGAATGTTTTATCCGTAAGTGCTCCTACCGGACAAACATCGATCACATTTCCGGAGAAATCATTATCAATGGCCTTTTCAATATAGGTACTGATCTCAGAAGAATCTCCACGGTTCAATACACCATGTACACGTTGATTAGTGATCTGATCTGCCGTAAATACACAACGGTAGCAAAGAATACAGCGTGTCAT
Organism: uncultured Chitinophagaceae bacterium; assembly: GCA_964437245.1. Taxonomy (GTDB): domain Bacteria; phylum Bacteroidota; class Bacteroidia; order Cytophagales; family Cytophagaceae; genus JANYCO01. The sequence continues at coordinate 6,529 of CAYTGJ010000061.1, read as the reverse complement.
ATGAAGTTGTATTCTTTCTCCGATATCTATCCTGTCAAATGTTCTTCTTTCTTCCTCGTAACGTGTTTTGGCCGACCCATGCTCGTAAGCAAGATCCTGCAAATGACATTCTCCTGCCTGATCGCAAACAGGACAGTCAAGCGGGTGGTTGATCAGGAGAAATTCCACCACTCCTTTACGGGCATCCAATACACGCTCAGAGGTGATGTTTTTGACCTCCATGCCATCCATTACAGTCGTACGGCAGGAAGCTACCAGTTTCGGCATGGGGCGGGGATCTTTTTCCGAGCCCTTGCTTACTTCCACAATACAGGTACGGCATTTTCCGCCGGACTCTTTTAATTTGGAGTAGTAACACATGGCCGGTGGCACTATGTCTCCACCGATCATCCGGGCAGCCTGCAGGATGGTTGTCCCTGGCTCTACCTCTATGCTTTGTCCGTCTATGGTTACTTTCATGTTATTGAAAATTAATTTTATACTGACTACACCAACACCGATTTATAATCGTCCAGGTGTGCGTAGATACTATTCTTTACTTTTTCAGGGAATCTGATATGATATTCAAACTCTTCTCTGAAGTGTCTGATGGCAGCCGCTACCGGCCAGGCAGCCGCATCTCCCAGCGGACAAATCGTATTTCCTTCTATTCTTTTGGCAACGTCTACAAGCAGATCGATGTCGTGCATATTACCGTGTCCATGCTCTATACGGTGCAGTACTTTTTCCATCCAGCCGGTTCCTTCACGGCACGGACTGCACTGTCCGCAAGACTCATGATGGTAGAACCGAGCAAAGCTCCAGGTATTCCGTACGATACAGGTTGTTTCGTCCATGACAATAAACCCTCCTGAACCAAGCATAGAACCTGTAGCAAAACCACCGTCCGATAGCGATTCATACGTCATCATCCGGTCTTCGCCGTTGGCTGTTTTGTAGATAAGGTCATAAGGCAGGACTGGTACCGAAGAACCTCCCGGAATCAACGCTTTCAGGCGATGTCCTTTTCTGATTCCTCCGCAGTATTCATCCGAGTTGATGAACTCTTCTACTGAAATATTCATTTCGATCTCATATACGCCCGGCTTATTGATATGACCGCAGGCAGAGATCAGCTTTGTACCGGTAGATTTACCGATTCCCAGCTTGGCATATTCGTCTCCTCCCATATTGATGATAGGAGTGATTGCGGCAATAGATTCTACGTTGTTGACTACCGTAGGACAGCCATACAAACCGGATACAGCCGGGAATGGAGGCTTAATTCTTGGATTTCCTCTTTTCCCTTCAAGCGATTCGATCAGGGCTGTTTCTTCTCCACAGATGTAGGCACCGGCTCCGTTGTTAACATATAATTCCAGGTCAAAACCTGTTCCTAGTATATTCTTTCCAAGCCATCCATTGTTTTTAGCTTCGGCAAAAGCCTTTTCCATGACGTCTACCAGCCATTTGTATTCTCCGCGGATGTATACATAACCGGTATTGGCTCCCAGGGCAAAACAAGAAAGGATCATCCCTTCTACAAGAATATGAGGATTTTTTTCCATCAGGTAGCGATCCTTGAATGTTCCCGGCTCACTCTCATCAGCATTTACTACAAGGTAACGGGGCTTTCCTTCCGGTTTGGCAATGAAGCTCCATTTCATACCGGTAGGGAAACCCGCTCCACCACGACCGCGAAGTCCTGATTTTTTCACTTCTTCTACCACGGCATCAGGAGACATGGACTTTAAAGCCTTCTCCACCGCACGATACCCGCCTTTGGAACGATACACTTCATACCCATTTAGCCCTGGTACGTCTTCGTGTTCTAGTAGTATTTTCTTTCCCATGGTTTAAATCTCGTATTTCTTTTCTGGATCAAAATCAGGTTTGCCGAATTCGGCAATGATTTTATCAATTTTTTCTTCTGTGAGGTTCTGATAGTAATATTTACCGATCTGAGCCATCGGAGCGTATCCACAGGCTCCCAGACATTCTACCCCTTTGATGGTAAACTTATAATCCGGAGTGGTTTCACCCAGCTTAATACCCAGCTTTTTCTCCGTATAGGCAATCAATGGTTCTGTATCTTTCAGCAGGCAAGGGCCTGTCTGACAAAACTCGATCATGCATTTCCCTACTTTCTTCTGATTGTACATCGTATAAAAAGTAGCTACTTCATATACTTCAATAGGTTTCAGGTTCAAAACAGAGGCTACATAATCCATTACCGGTACACTCAGCCAACCGTCAAATTCATTTTGTGCGAGATGAAGAACAGGCAAAAGCGCAGACTTTTGTTTTCCTTCCGGATAATGGCTGATCAGCTCATTTACCCGGGCCATTGTCTTCTCGGAGAATTTAATTTCCTTTTCTGTAGACTCCATTTTTTACTTTGATTTTTAAACTCCGAATGTTTCAGACCCGGAATTTATATCTTTTAAAACTTTACAATATTCTGTTCGGATATTTTACCCATTTGGTGATCGTCTTCTTCATCCGGGCTAAAATCCTTAATTTTTTTATGCATCCATTTCACCTGCAATCAGATTCAGGCTACTCATCGTAAGCAATGCATCTGACAGGTAAGCTCCCTTGATCATTTCAGGATATCCCTGATAGTAAATGAAACAAGGTCTTCTGAAATGAAGACGGAAAGGAGAACGCCCGCCATCGCTGACCAGGTAATATCCTAACTCTCCGTTAGCTCCTTCTACAGAGTGATAAACTTCGCCTTTCGGAATTTCGGTTTCTCCCATGACGATCTTGAAGTGATAAATAAGTGCTTCCATATTCTGATACACTTCTTTTTTCGGAGGAAGATAGAAATCCGGTACTTCTGCATGGTAAATACCTGCCGGCTCTTTCTTTAGTTTGGCCAGAGCCTGCTCTATGATCCGCAAACTCTGCCAGATCTCCTCGTTGCGTACTATATAACGGTCATACGTATCACCATTGGTACCAACCGGAATATCAAATTCGAACTCATCGTACGATGAATACGGACTGTGCACCCGCACGTCGTAGTCCACACCGGTAGCCCGGAGGTTAGGACCGGTAAAACTATAGCCCAATGCTTTCTCTGCAGAGATAGGACCGGCACCTTTTACACGGTCTAAGAAGATCCGGTTTGAATCAAACAAACTCTGAAACTGCTTCATGTCTGCCGGAAAATTTTTCACAAAATCTTCGATCAACATAAAGGCACGCGGACTGAAATCTCTTTCAAAGCCACCTATTCTTCCTATATTAGTAGTAAGACGTGCACCACAGATCTCTTCGTAGATATCATAGATCTGTTCTCTGTTTTGAAATACGTAGGTAAATCCTGTAAATGCTCCTGAATCGACCCCGATTACACTATTGCATACCAGGTGGTCAGCGATACGGGCCAGTTCCATGATGATGACCCGCATGTACTGAACTCTTTTAGGTATTTCAACACCGATCAGTTTTTCCACCGTCATGTGCCATCCGATGTTATTGATCGGAGCGGAACAATAATTTAAACGGTCGGTGAGGGGAGTGATCTGATAAAAAGGTCTTCTTTCAGCAATCTTCTCAAATGCACGATGGATATAGCCTACCGTTGGGACAGCTTCTACAATTCTTTCCCCGTCCAGCTTGATAATATTCTGAAACACACCATGTGTAGCAGGGTGGGTAGGTCCAAGATTCAGAGTAGTCAGATGCGTCTCTTCTGTAATCTCTATTTCAATATTATTATTAGTAGATAACAATGTCATAGTTTTTCAAATTATCTTCCAAAGAATTTATCTTCCTTATCCTCTCTTGTCGGATCTTCCAGTGCGTATTCTTTACGCATCGGGTGATAGGTCATATCGTCCACATTCAATATTCTCTTCAGGTTCGGATGATTATTGAAAATGATTCCGAAAAAGTCATACGTCTCTCTTTCCATCCAGTTGGCTCCAGGAAATAACACTGTAAGTGAATCAATATAAGGAGACTCTTTCGGAAAAAAGGCCTTAAGTCGTATTCTCACATTGGCTACAAGATTATGGAGGTGGCAAACCACTCCCAGTTTTTCCCCTTCCGGATGATCCTGATAATGAACCCCGGTAAGATCGGTCAAAAATCCAAACGCTAATTCAGGATCTTCTTTCAGATAACGTACGATCTCGATGATCTTATCTCTGTTGACCATCACGGTGAGCATGTTATAAGGCTCCTCGATCTGATAGATATCGCTTCCGAATTTAGAAGTCAGCTTTTCCGTTATTTTCTCGTAGGTCAAAGACATTATTTTATCTCGTATTTAGCCAATAGTTTTTTATACTCTTCGGATTGTCTTCTGTTTCTGGATTCAGAAGCGATCAGATCCTGTATTCGCATTACTCCGTCAATGATCTGTTCGGGACGCGGAGGACAGCCAGGGACATAGACATCCACCGGAATGATTTTGTCGATTCCCTGAAGTACGCTATAGGTATCAAAGATTCCACCGCTGGAAGCACAGGCACCTACTGCCATCACCCATTTAGGTTCGGCCATCTGCTCGTATACATGGCGCAGTACAGGTCCCATTTTCTTGGCAATGGTTCCGGCAACCATGTTGATCGAAGTGTCGGGCGAATCGGCTTGGCGTTTCGGCGATTGATTGCGAATCGTGGCAATCAATTCGTTAATGACCGCTTCTTGAATTTGCGGAGCCATTTGCTGAAAACCGG
>CAYTGJ010000061.1:0-1846 GCA_964437245.1 uncultured Chitinophagaceae bacterium | reverse complement strand
GTCCCATTTTCTTGGCAATGGTTCCCATCACCATCAATAAGTCGCATTGACGTGGAGTAAAAGCCATTCTTTCTGATCCGAAACGGGACATATCATAGTTCGGAGCCATGGTTGCCATGAACTCAATTCCGCAACAGGAAGTAGCAAAGGGGAGAGGCCAGATCGAATTTTTCCTTGCAAGCCCCACTACACTGTCCAGCGAAGTGGCAAAGAATCCAGGTCCTTCAATTCCACTCGGTGCATCTACAACTTTTACCATTTTATCTTCTTTTTAAATAACAATGAGGCATGAATGACATCCCTCAGACATTAACTTTATAGTACTTTATACACATTCCCTGAAACAGGGACGTAAATCCATTTTATTCCCAGTCCAGTGCGCCTTTTTTAAGAATGTAGAAGAAGCCTACCAATACCGGTACCATGAACAGAAGCATTTTACCAAACCCGGCAAATCCCTGGGTCGCAATAAATGTTTTAAAGTTTACAGCCCAGGGATAGAAGAAGATTACTTCGACATCAAAAAGCACAAATAACGTTGCTACCAGGAAATATTTAATAGAAAACTGCATCCGGGCGTTTCCTACAGGATCCAGGCCGGATTCAAAAGTATCAAATTTATGTTCTGTTTTTACTTTAGGTCCCAAAAACCAGCTTCCTACAATAGTCAGAAGTACGAAGCCCAGGGCAATCATAAATTGTATTCCTATAGGAAAATATTGACTTAAACTATCACTCATTTTAATTTAGTGTTTTCTCACTGTTTTGGTTCTTAATCTGTGTTTGGTAATAGTGATACTAAAAGGAGATTTTCTAACTACAATCGAATAACAATTGGATAAAAACAAAAAGAATATGTCGAAAATCACCTTGTTTGCCATACTACTATGCGTGTAAAATTAGATAAAATCCCACTAAAAAAAATTTTTTAAAAAGAATTTTATCCCCGTTTTTGTACTGTTTTAGTATTTATTTTGTTTCAATTACTCCTTATTTAGAATGAAATTAAATAAGGAGTATCGTTAAAGTTCAATTTTATGAGTTATCAGGTTCGTTTTTAAAGGCAACCGTAAAATACGAAAGTAAAGAACTCCGCTCAACCTAGCTTTAAATTAATCCTGACTATATTTTTACGATAAATTTGACAATCATAAAGCTTTGTAATACCTTCAATGAAAAATTCCGAACAAACTTAAAATCAGGTTTCGGAAGAATGTATGATAACCGATATACCCTTACTCTCGCTTCCTACTGAAACGGAAGCCACTTTTTCTAATTTTGAATTGACCAGAGATATTCTGATTACAGTCCTACTAGTTGTTTTGAATGGTTTCTTCGTAGCCGCTGAGTTTGCGCTTGTCAAAATAAGAGGGTCTCAACTGGAGATCATCGCCTCTTCCGGCAACAGAAGGGCCAAATTAGCCTTGCAAATCGTCAAAAACCTCGATTCTTACCTTTCTGCCTGTCAGCTTGGAATCACCATTGCCAGTCTTGCCCTCGGATCCATTGGTGAGCCGATGGTAGAAGCAATCGTCAAGACCATTTTTGGGAAAATAGGCCTGGATGTACATATTCATATCGTACAAACGATCTCTTATATAGTGTCTCTTGGGATCCTTACCACCCTGCACGTAGTATTCGGGGAGCAGGCTCCTAAAATGCTGGCGCTTCAAAGTGCGGAAAAAGTGACTCTGGCGGTTTCTTATCCTATGCGCTTTTTCTATACCATCTTCGGTCCGGTGGTATGGGTACTTAACTGGCTTTCGAATGTGGTATTAAAATCACTCGGGATCTATCAAAACTCGCATCATGACCAGCACTCTGCCGAAGAGCTGGCTCTTCTGAT
>CAYTGJ010000060.1:7048-24952 GCA_964437245.1 uncultured Chitinophagaceae bacterium | reverse complement strand
TTCTGAGTTCATTTTTGAAAAAAAAGTAGATATCCGACCGGTACAACTGGACACCCGGGATAAATTCTATACCAAGATGAATATCTACGAAGCCGATTTTGCAGATGTACAGGGACAGGAAAATATAAAAAGAGCTATGGAAATAGCGGCGGCAGGAGGACATAATGTGATCATGATCGGTCCGCCGGGAGCAGGAAAAACCATGCTGGCCAAACGCCTGCCCTCCATCCTTCCTCCTCTCAGTCTCCACGAAGCACTTGAGACAACAAAAATTCATTCCGTAGCCGGAAAACTCAACACCAAGTCGGCACTGATCTATAACCGGCCTTTCCGCTCACCTCATCATACCATCAGTGATGTGGCCCTTGTCGGAGGAGGCGGATTTCCACAACCGGGGAGATTTCGCTGGCCCACAACGGAGTATTATTTCTGGATGAACTTCCTGAATTCAAACGCACCGTACTGGAAGTCATGCGCCAGCCGCTGGAAGAAAGGCGGGTCAACATCAGCCGCGCCAAAATATCGATCGACTTCCCGGCTAACTTTATGCTCATTGCCAGCATGAATCCCTGCCCCTGCGGCTACTACAACCATCCTGAAAAAGAATGCGTCTGCGGCCCGGGGGTAGTACACCGCTATCTTAATAAAGTAAGCGGCCCACTCCTCGACAGGATCGACCTTCATATAGAAGTCACTCCCGTCACCTTTGATGAAATGACCTCTAATCACAAGGCAGAATCCAGTGAAAACATACGCATCAGAGTAGAAAAGGCAAGAGATATTCAGCTTTCCCGTTTCAAAGAATATAACCTGTACACACAAGACTCTCCCATTCACTGTAATGCAATGATGCCTTCTCAAATGGTCAAAGAAGTCTGTGCCCTGGACGACGCAGGCAAAAGCCTTCTGAAAACAGCCATGGAGCGATTAGGACTCTCTGCCAGAGCTTATGACAGGATCCTGAAAGTAGCGCGAACCATTGCCGACCTGGAAAATATGGAAACGATCAATCTTGATCATCTTTCCGAGGCGATCCAATACAGAAGCCTTGACCGGGACGGATGGGCAGGATCATAGACTATAAGGATTTGCCAGATATAATTCGTTCAGAAATCAGCAGCAGCCTGCAGTGATCCATTTAGGATATTGCTTTTAATGAATGTAGAGAAAGGTTAACAGACGTTCCGGATCATTTTTGGAAAAATCAGAAACGCGCCAGTCATCCCGGCACTGAAAAGAATAGCCAGGAGAGCGTTCCAAAAGACAACCGCATACCACACCCGAACCTACTTTCCATACCTTTAAGGACAATTCCCTGATAAACAAAGAGATTAAGGCATTAACTAACACGCAAAACACCCGTTTTTTGCAACAAAGCCTTCTTTTTTTACGTTTAACTAAAAAAATAACATTATATGGCATAGTTTTTATGCCTATATTCTGTAAATTGCCGAAGATGAAAAGATTATTACTGATCGTATTTGTATGTGTACTTGCTTTCCTGACCCATTCCAAGGTCCAGGCGCAGACGGATACTACCTTTTCAGTCAGCACTTCCGCAAATCCTTTTGACGATCAGATCACTATTAACATTACCCAGGCTAAAAATGTGACAGGAATTAAGGTTTTTGATGCCATCGGCAAAGAAGTTTCTGCCGAGATCCCTGTCAATAGTATAGCCAAAGGCAATGTCCTCTCTTATACACTGGACTTCACGCACATGCGTCCGGGAGTCTATTTTTGTACGATCTATTCTGACAAAGGAATTCTTGAGACCAGGAAGCTTTTCCGGGCCGCCCGCTGAGAATTCACTCCTCCTTACAATTTATTATGCCTTTTTTCGTTCGGTTAGCACAATCGAACCTTATTATTCTATGATGTATGAAATTCACATAACGGGATATTGTTTATCCGGACAGCTTTTTTCTTTTCAAAGAAGAATTCATGATCAAACACTTATGTGTTAACGACATTTATTACAATACATATTAAATTTATTCAGTTTCGTTGGATATTTTTATTAATTTCGCCCATTCTGATATTTTTGAATAACTATGAACTATACCAAAATCAACAACATCACCGGCTGGCTGGTGTTTTTAATTGCCACTATTGTTTATATCCTCACATTAGAGCCTACAGGAAGTTTCTGGGATTGCGGAGAGTTTATCTCTACTTCCTATAAACTGGGAGTACCTCACCCTCCGGGGGCCCCTCTCTTTCTTCTGGTTGGCCGGGTATTTTCCTTTTTTGCCATGGGTGATCTTACCAGAGTGGCTTATTGGATCAATATGAGTTCTGCTCTTTCCAGCAGTTTTACGATCCTTTTCCTTTTCTGGACCATTACAATGCTGGCTAAAAAGATCATTACCCCTTCTGAAAACGGAGGTTACTCTACGGCTCAGATCATTGCCATCATGGGAAGCGGTATAGTAGGAAGTCTTGCCTTTGCATTTTCAGACTCCTTCTGGTTTTCCAGCGAGGAGGCCGAAGTATATGCCATGTCGTCTTTCTTTACAGCGATCGTATTCTGGGTTATACTGAAATGGGAAGCCAAAGTGGGAGAGCCTGGTGCTGACCGCTGGTTATTGTTATTAGCATACCTTGTAGGTCTTTCCATCGGAGTCCACTTATTGAACCTTGTTGCCCTTCCGGCCATTGCCTTTGTTTACTATTTCAAAAAATACAACCCTACTCCTGTCGGCATTGCCATTACTTTTGTAGTAAGCGCCGTGATGATCGTAGTAGTGATGTCCGGGATTATCACCGGGCTTCCGACCATTGCCAGCTCCTTTGAAGTCTTTTTTGTAAATTCCATCGGGCTTCCGTTCGGATCAGGAATTGTGGTATTCATTCTTCTCATGCTGGGGGGACTGATCTTTGGAGTATACTACTCGATCAACACAAAGAAAGTACTGTTAAATATTTCGCTGCTGGGTGTTCTGTTTATTCTGATCGGATATTCTTCTTACGGAATCATTGTGATCCGTTCGCAATCCAATCCTACCATAGACATGAACGATCCGGAAAATATCATGACGTTTACATCGTACCTGAAACGTGAGCAATACGGAGATCGTCCTTTATTAAAAGGTCCTGTCTATACCGCTTACAAAGCAGAGTACGGAAAAGATTTCTTTGTGAAAAACGAGGCTCCTCTGTACCGGAAAACGGAAAACGAGTACAAGATCTACGACTACAAGAAGAGCTATGACTATGACAAAAAATACACCATGTTCCTCCCTCGTATGTATAGTACCCAGGCACATCATATTGAGGAGTACAAACGGATCATGAACATCAAAGGCGACCGTAAACCTACGTTTGGTGAAAATATTGGGTACATGATCAAGCATCAGATAGGGTTCTTCTGGGGCCGCTATTTCCTATGGAATTTCGCAGGAAGAGCAGGAAGCGAATACGGTTCCGGAGCTCTGGGACTAAGCGACTGGGCAGACAAAGATCTTCCGTCTCAAATGCTGAAGGACAAAGCGAGAAACAATTATTATATGCTGCCGCTTTTCCTTGGTCTGCTGGGAGTAGTCTTTCATTTTATGAGAGATGTTAAAAACTTTGCGATCGTAGGGATGTTCTTCTTCTTTACTGGTATCGCCATTGTGATCTACCTGAACCAGCCTCCGATTGAACCGCGTGAACGGGATTATACCCACGTAGGGTCTTTCTATGCCTTCTCAATATGGATCGGAATCGGGGTGCTGTTTATATACGATGCACTAACGAAAGTACTGAAAAAATCCATTGCAGCTCCGGTACTGGCTACCATACTATGCCTGGCTGTCCCGGGCATCATGATCGCTGAAGGCTGGGACGACCACGATCGTTCAAAACGCTTCCACTCTGTTGATTCTGCGATCAACCTGCTGAACTCCTGTGCTCCGAATGCCGTGCTGTTTACAGGGGGAGACAACGATACTTATCCGCTCTGGTATGCGCAGGAAGTAGAAGGAATACGTACCGACGTACGGGTTTGCAACCTGAGCCTTTTGAATACCGACTGGTACATCAATCAGATGACCCGCCAGGCCTATTTATCCGATCCGCTGCCGATCACACTGAAAAAGGAGAATTATCTTTCCGGTACAAACGATATGATCTACTACGTGGAAGATCCTAAATACAGCGGAGGAATCAGCCTGCCGAAGTATATCAAAAGTGTGAACGAAAGAAGCAGACAGGTCACTCAGTTTAGCGGATCAGGAGAGGCTTATAGCATCTACCCTTCCAAAACATTCAGTGTACCGGTAGACAAAGAGCAGGTACTCCGTCTTGGTATAGTGGACACCTCTATGCACCAATACATCGTCGACAAGATGAGCTGGAGCATTAGTTCCAACAGCCTGGATAAAAAGTCACTGATCATTCTTGATATGATCGCCAATACTAACTGGGAAAGACCGATCTATTTCTCTACTACCCTTTCGGGAGAAGATTATCTGAACCTGAGAGAGTATCTGCAACTGGAAGGGCTGGCTTACCGTCTGCTTCCTGTAAAAGTTCCGGGAGCTAAACAGGGCTGGATCAATTCTACTATTATGTATGAAAATATGATGAAGCGTTTTGCTTTCCGTAACCTGGATGACTCTACTATTTTCTACGACGAGAACTACCTGAGATTCCCGGCCAATGTCCGGAATCAATTCCATGCCCTTGCAGGACAATTATTAGTAGAAGGGAAAACAGAAAAGGCAAAAGAAGTACTGAATCATAGCCTTACAGCAATCCCTGACAGAGCTATCCCATATGACTATTATATTCCATCCTACGTTTCATTACTCTACAAAGTAGGAGAAGATAAGAAAGCCGAAGAGATCGTCACTACCATGTCGGCAAGAGCGATTGAAGTTCTTGAATATATGGACAAAAACAGGATGAACACCAACAGCAGAGATTATCAGTTGCAGTTACACTACCTGGATCAACTGGTGAACTCACTGAGAGAGGCCGGCAAAACAGAAGAAGCTAGCAAATATTACGAAAAGCTGATCTTCTATTATCAAAAGGGCCAGTAACCGTTCTTATTTTAACCTCATTTCCGACAAAGCCACCTTTTGAGTGGCTTTGCTTATTTTCAGATATTTACATCAAAACGACTCCTTTCTTATATACTAAGAAGGCATCATTTTTGTATATTTGTACAAACGAACATTAACAAACCACTCTATATTTTATTTATCACTGATGAGAAAAAACACCTTAGCTTTTATACCCCTTTTATTGATTGCAATCACCTGTCTGACATTTCTTAGCTCCTGCAAAAAAGATAAAGACGAAGAATCCAAGATCTCGCTAAGCGTATCACCTTCTCAAGCCTTTATCAATGCTAACCAGGGCGAGTTTAAAATTTTTCATATTTCAGGCTCTTCTTCTTCAAAACTGACCCGCCTGAAAATCACTTACCGGAAGCAGGGCGATCAGCTAAGTACTTTACTCGATTCTATATTGGAGGTAAAACAGATCGACTTCTATTATACCTTTCAAATTCCGACATACGGTTCCCAGAATGTATATTTAAATATGTTTTTCGAACTTACCGATGTGGACGGCGACGTAGTAACTGCGGCCAAAGGGATCACGGTTTCCTATGAGAATTACCCTTTAACAGAAGTCGTAGACAATGAATTGTACAGCAGACTTTCCGGCCACCCGAGCGCCTATAACCTCAGAGCAGGAATAGCGGTCAATTATGCCCTTCCGACCACAGAAGACATGAACATTACCGATTCTGTCCAGGTGGATTCTTTGTCGTTGACCTGGATCTCTCCTGCCGGAGGACAGTTTGTACGGAAAAATTCATTCAACTACAGCAATGCCACGATCAATGATCTTAAGAATGAATTCGAAAGCTCTGCCAAAACCACCAAACTGGTGAACCTCGCTGTCAACGATATTATTCTATACAAGCAAACCTATGGCATTGAGTTGTTCTATGCGGCGATCAAGATCACGGATATTCAAAACAACCCGGGAAGTAATAACGATAAATATATCTTTAACATTAAAAAATAATCCCATATGAAACAAAGGTATACGGTTACGCTGTTTATAGCGCTTATCCTGGCAGGCAGTTTCTGCCTGGCCCAATCTGTCTCGCAGGAACCCGTAAAAGTGCTGCAGAAAAAAGGTTCCACCGTAACATGTCTTACCTTTACCAACGATTCTAAAAAACTGGCGGCAGGAGGATCCGACGGGAAAATAGTAATATGGAATATAGAAACCGGTACAGAAGACAAAACCCTGACAGGACACAATGGGATCATTACTTCCCTTCAGTTCAGCGCCGATGGGAATTATCTCCTGACAGCCAGTAAAGACAAAAATATCCGGCTATACGAAGTAGCCACCGGGATGATTGTCAATGTTTACAGCGGACATAACGGTAGTGTGACCAAAGCCTCTTTCAACGATAAGAAAGGAGAAATCATTTCTGTCTCTGCCGACCGTTCGGTACGATTCTGGGACCGGAACAGCGGCAAGCTGATCAAGCAATATCCGGCACAACCTAAAGAACTCACCGGATTCTGGCTCAGCAATGACGGGAAATATATTTTCCTGAGCAGTTCTGATTTTTCCATCCGTCAAATGGAGGTCAGCAGCGGGAAATATGTAAAAAATGTGGCCAACCACTCCAGCATCATCCGAACGATGAAACCTACCCATGAGGAAAAATATTTTATCGTTTCCGGAGACGATGCTTTTCTTAATATTATTAATACCTCCACAGGGATTAACTACCGGACCTTAACAGGACACAAATCAATGGTTCCCGTGGCCGATCTGAGCGGAGACGATCAGTACATCGTTTCCGGAGGTTCCGACAAACTGATAAAGCTATGGAAATTTGAATCGGGAGAAGAAATCCTAACGTTCCCAAAACAATCCGAAATACTTACTTCCGTAAAATTTTCCCCTGATGGAAAGCTCCTGGCCACTTCTGATCTCACTGATAAAATAAAATTATGGGACGTCTCTCCGCTGAACATAGGAGAAAACCTTCATACCAAAGCGGAAGAAAAATCCGGACTCTCTTCTGCCACGGAAAAACAACGGGACGACGCAAATACACTGACAAAAATAAAGGAGAACAACTCCAGCAGCAAAACACAGGACCTTGATTTTGATCCTGCCAAATCTGTCAACAACGGTAAATACTACGCCCTGATCATTGCAGTGGAAGATTATCAGGACCCATCCATCAATGACCTGGATAAACCCTCCGGAGATGCTGAGAAAATAGCCCGTACACTTCAGTCCTATTATACTTTTGAGAAAGAAAATACGATCTACCTGAAAAACCCTAAAAGAGATGATATTGTCAAAGCCTTTGATAAACTTGGCAAAACCGTAACCGAATTTGACAACCTGCTGATCTTCTATGCAGGACATGGAGTGTGGGACGAACAATTCAAAAAGGGATACTGGCTTCCCTCCGATGCTCAGAAAGACAATCGTGCCTACTGGTTTTCCAACAGCGACCTGAAAGATTATATAGGTGGGATCAAATCAAAACATACGCTTCTGATTGCTGATGCCTGCTTTAGCGGAGGGATATTCAAAACAAGAGATGCATTTGCCAATGCCTCCAAATCTATCCGGCAGTTTTACGAACTTCCGAGCAGGAAAGCCATGACCAGCGGTGCACTCAAGACCGTTCCGGACGAAAGTGTTTTCATCCGTTACATGATCAAACGGCTGGAAGAAAACAAAGAGCCTTATTTTGCTTCCGAGTCTTTGTTTGCAAGCTTCCGGCAGGCCGTGATCAACAATAGTCCTAACGGGCAAGTGCCACAGTACGGAGAAATCAAGGAAACGGGAGACGAAGGTGGAGATTTTATCTTCATCCGGAGAAAATAGTTTCTTGTTCATTCCGGCTACGGGAAACGACTGATCAAGATATAACGGGCATCTTTCCTATTCTGAACAAGCCCATTTGACGACTACTGGTGTCTATCATTTCTTCCGCAACAAGGCAGAAACATACCATACACTATATCCTTTCTCATTATAGAACCTTTTGATGAAATACCTGGTTAAATTACTATGTTTATCGCTGCTGCTCGCTCATTTTAGCGGCCATGCACAGTCCTCCAAGAAAATGAAAAAGGAACGTTCCAATAATCCTCTCCTCTGTGATCCGGAATCCGGGATATGTGAGATACCAGGGGCCGGAAAACCAGAAGACAATCAAGTTCTTCAAACAAATTCCAAAGTGGTCCGCATCATTTATTTTACCGACCCTATCTGTTCCTCCTGCTGGGGAATAGAACCCGCTCTGCGGAAGTTAAAACTTGAATACGGGAATGAAATCGAAATAGAATACCGCATGGGAGGACTGCTCCCTTCCTGGGAGATATACAACAGCGGAGGGATCAGCAAACCATCAGACGTTGCCCACCATTGGGATGAAGTAAGTATTCACTACGATATGCCCATCGACGGGGATGTATGGCTGGAAGATCCGCTGAATTCTTCCTATCCACCTTCCATTGCTTTCAAAGCGGCACAGATGCAGGACAAAGGGAAGGCTGTTCTTTTCCTCCGGGTACTCAGGGAAATGGTTTTTCTGGAAAAGAAAAACATTACCCGGTGGGAATTCATCGCCGAAGCGGCTACTGCTTCAGGACTTGACAAAGACCAGTTGCTGAAAGACTACAACGGAGAGGCCAAAAATCTTTTTGAAGAAGACCTGAAACTTGCCCGGCAACTTGGGGTCAGAGGATTTCCGACCTTATTAATTTCCGATGCCGGCAACCCGCCTCAAAAAATATATGGTGTGAAACCGTATGCTGTATTTGAAGGAGCGATTCTGAATTTCGTACCCGGTGCAATCAAAAAAGTTTATCAAACAGATTGGGAAAGCCTTTTTTCTTATTACCCAACGTTAACCAAGAAGGAATACTCCATACTTGCCAACCTGTCTACAGAAGAATCCCTGAACATACTTGACAAACTTACCAAAGATAAAAAATTAAAAAAATACACTTGTAAAAACGGGGCTATCTGGAAACGAGAGCAATAAATCCATGAGAACTTTTTTTGTAACAACCCTTCTTTTACTCATACTTTCATATACGTTTGCCCAGCATCCGCTATCAGTCCGGACCTGCGCTAAAATATACGGCAACGATTCTACGATAGCTGAACACTCCCGCACCTTGTATG
Organism: uncultured Chitinophagaceae bacterium; assembly: GCA_964437245.1. Lineage (GTDB taxonomy): Bacteria > Bacteroidota > Bacteroidia > Cytophagales > Cytophagaceae > JANYCO01. Next base: position 15,772 of record CAYTGJ010000060.1, on the reverse strand, counting down.
TTCATGACGATGACTTTTTTGTTTCTGCCTGTAGCTGGACCTGTAATCCATATATACGTTTTCACTTCCAGATTCCCGGGGAGGACACTTCTGCCTCCAGGCTTATTGATTACAAGACCCTATCCTCCGGTGTCATCAATGCCCCGATTAAAAAGAAAATTATTGGTGAAGTATCTCTTGACCGCTACCTTCCGGGTGAAAAGATCTCGAAAAAAGAAATCCGGGATGTTTATCTGAGAGGCTTTCTGATCGCCAACGGTAACCGCGGTTCAAGGGAAGAATACCTGCGCTATTCCCGTTTAAAAAAAATACAGCTCTACATTCAGGATCGTCTTATTGGCAGTATACTATTGCAAGACACTCCCGAGATTCAATATGTGGACTTTGGTGAATTTTACAGACTTCGGCTCCGTAAAAAAATAATGGTAACGATCGAAATTGAGGAAGTATATCCGGGAGATCAGGGAAAAGCCCTTTCTATCGCCGAGATCCAAATGGACGGAAGTGGAGGACACTCCATGACCTCAAAATTTTGCCTGGAATAACAGGACAGACAACTTTATCGTTAAGGAGGCTCACGATCATAGATGAAAATATCACAACTGGCCATATCTTTTTTTCTGTTCTTTATCCTTACTATGGTTACACAAACCGGCGGTGTGATATGGATAGTGTCACTTATTCTTTATAAATGCTTTTTAAAAAAGGATGGCCGTTCCTGTTTTGTGAGGAGAGGATTACTTGTTTCTTTGTTTACGGCACTTTATATGCTAAGCACATTTTTTCTTATACCTCCTCTTGCCCGATTGCTGGGGCGGGTTCCCCTTCCTTTATACAACACCGGAGGATTAAAACCACATACACTCCTCACTTGTTTGCTTAACCGTCATTATGTACGGCCGGAGATGAAAGAAATTTCGCTGGCAGTAGCGCAGCACCTAACAAAAACCTATCCGGGAACCCACCTGAATTACCTTGACGCTAATTTCCCATTCCTGAATAATTTCCCTCTTTTCCCTCATTTGAGTCACCATGATGGGAAAAAACTGGATCTTGCTTTTTGCTATCAGCACTCCCGTACAAAAGTCCCTACTCATCAGGTTCCTTCTTTTATCGGGTATGGTATCTGCGAAGAACCTCTGCCAGGAGAGATCAATATGCCGGAGGAATGTGCCCATAAAGGTTATTGGCAATACAGTTTACTAAAAAAAATCATCCCTCAATCTGGCGGAAAGGATTACAGAATTGACCCGGCCCGAACAAAAATGCTTCTCGATCTTTATACTGCTCAACAGGGTATCGGAAAAATATTTATTGAGCCACATCTTGTCTCAAGACTGAACTTAAATAAAGAAAAAATACGTTTTCACGGTTGTCAGGCAGTACGCCATGACGATCATATTCATGTTCAGTTGAAATAATCTTCGTCTTATATACCTTTCCAGACAGAATTTATGAAGGAGGCTAATGAGTATAACTAAACTATAGTAGCCCCAATCTGTTTTTTAAAATAATCGTTGAACGTTTTTTGAATTTCGGAGAACCAAGTCTAGCCAAAGCTCTTTCAAATAAAAATCATTCGATATAGAAACCGGGCGATTACATGGGAATTGGAGGATCACGAGGCTATTTAAAACGTGAAAGCCACCTTAGTACTAAGGTGGCTTTCACGTTTTTCAGGAAAATAAAACTAATTATTTATTCTCTTTCAGTTTGTACAATTTTGCTTTTACAGTTTGTACCTTCTTTGCTCCTAAGAACATTCTGGTAGTCTCTGTTTTAGTTTGTACAGGGATGATAAAATCCGCTTCCTGCAGTGCAGGATCCTGCTCAATTGCATCGTACAACGCTCTTTTTACAAGCTGATCTGTTCTGGTATTACCACCGATCAATCCGCCACCAAGGAAGGTTTTACCACCTTCAAAGGTATATTTGATGTTACTTGTATAGTTGCTTACTTTTAAAACACCCAGGTACTGAGTCCAGTTTGCCGTAGCTTTTACTTCTCCTACGTACTCCAGATCAGACCATTGCATTTGAAAACGGAAGTCTGCATTCAGCGGGCTGTTCTGCAGGCTTTTCGTGGTGGAAATGCCAATACAGGAACTTAATCCCAGGGCAATTGCACTCACGAGTATAATGAATTTATATTTGATAGTCATATTTTTAAGATTAGAGATCTTTTATAATTAAACAACAGGCGAACTATTACTTAGTGAAGAAATAATTTAATGTCACTCTCACCATGTTACTGATTTCAAACTCACGACCATTTCCTTTATCGAAGTTACCTCCAAAAGAACCGCTGGATGGAGTTACTGCAGTAGTATTGGTAGTTACGTTGCCAATAGTTGTTTCAGTCTCTGTTGTATATTTTTTAGCCAGGTATCCTTTTCCTACAATACCGTACTCAACACCTACAGCCAAAGGAAGGTCTGCGATAAATGCCTGAAGACCGATGAATCCACCAAGACCATACACCGGAGAGTTACCTCTTACTTTTTCACTGTAAGAATCACCGTTGTTTCTTGTGTAAAGAGAGTCTCTTCTGTCTTTCACATAACCGATCAACGCCTGTGCTCCTACGTAAGCATCAAGGAAGTTGTTCGTGTTGAAGTGTTTCTCAATAGCAGGAATCAACAAAAACTCAGAAGTTACTGTTTTTGATTTTGCATCAGAGAATGCTGCAGAAGCAGTATCTTCTGTACTCTTACCACTGAACAGTTGTTTTTCTTTGTTGATCGAAACACCTAATCTGAATACGGTGTTGTTGTCGATGTAATACTTAACGTTTACCAGAGGGAAATTTGTTTTAGTAGACAGATGGTCTCCCGATTGTTGTTTCTTAAACAGGTCGCCAACAGTTTTAGCATCAAGGCCTATGTAGAAGCCCATGTTACCTGCGATTGGTCTTGTTCCTATTTTGTAAGTAGCCGGATCATTTTCTCTTTGAGATAGCTGAGCAAAAGAAGCGCTAGAGAAAATAAAGACAAATAGAATTGTTAATTTTGTAATCTTTGTCATCACTTTTAAGTTTGGGTTATGGTTAATTGTTTAATGAGTTGATATAAAATATCGGCGCAATATTAATCGGTATCTTTAAATTATGCAAATTTTTTCTTCTCTTCTGACGATAAATAGTTAAAAAATTTCCCTGCGTATTGACTTTGCTTGTTTTTTATAGTATACTGTTCCTCAGCAAAAAAACGGCGCTTTTTTATTGTTTTTAAAACAAACAGCCTGTATCTTGAGCATTCTAAATTGTATTATCCCATGAAAAAATTCTTCCTTTTGTGCAGCTTTTTACTTCTGATGCTGTCCTTCCGCATAGCCTCTGGCAGCGATATTTACTGGATCGTTTTTTTGAAAGGAAATGTATATAAACAAGACTCCGACAAAGCCTTGAAACTGGGTGATAAAATTGCTTCTGACCTCAAACTCAAGTTTTCAGATAAAGAAGCCTATGCAGTGGTAATGAGTTCCCGCGGAAAATATACGCTCCGTCCGGAGATCAATAAATCGAAGCCCAATGAATTTGTCGCTTTTGTCAACAGCGCCCTTCTTCCCGTAAAAAGTACCGGAAGGCTAAGCACCCGTGGGGAAGAATCGGGGGTCAGCGACCTGGCTACGTACTTCGGCGAAGACAGTTTTGCCCTGATAGGCAATACCTATCCTGTAAAATTAGACCAAAGGAAATTCGAGCTTAACGACGAAAAATTTCTTATATACCGTTATGAAAATCAGGGAACGATCGTCAGCAAAAAAATAGCCTTCGAAGGGTCCCGGATTTTTCTGGACAAAGAAGCGCTGTATACCAGTTCCAGTGGTCACCGGATCGACCCCGGCGATATCTCAAAAGTAGAACTCTATAAATACGATGCGTCTTCCAAATCCAGCAGCAAGCTCGTCACCTTCAAACCTGTTTTTATTGAGGAAAATGAATTAATCATTCAACTGAGTGCTGTCTATAAAGTATGCCAGGGGCTCTCCCTTACGGAAGCCCAGACAGAAGATGAGCTGATCCGGTTTGTATTGGATATCTACGGCAGGACCGATGAGACCGTGCTGAAAAAATGGATAAAAGACAATATTCTCTAATCAGTCACCCATGAGTCCAAAGCCAGGCATGTCCAGATCAAAAACACTCCTCATTTTCTTCAGCCTTATGAATGCCGTTTTGATGACGGTTTTTACATTTCTGTGGATCAACAACTCCTATATTCTGACAGACGATGAAGAGTTTATGATCAAAGCAACTTCCGGGATCCGCAATACCTTGCTGGGAGCCAAACAAAAACCCGATCCGGACAATTTTCTATTTATAGACATCGCCTGGGAAAAACAACTGGTTGAGGAGAAAACGGAAGAAGGAGAACGGATAGGAGTACGGGCCATCACCAACCGGAAACGCCTGGCAGAGTTGCTCTCACACCTCCACAGAACCAACCAGCATAAATTCATTATCCTGGACGTCTTTTTCAAAGATTCCTCCTCCTATCAATCCGACAGCCTCCTGCAGGCAGCTCTCTCGAAAACCAAAAACATTCTCATCCCCTATCATACCGATGAGGACGGAAGTCCGATCATGCCAATCTTTAATACCCCGGTAGCACTGTCCGATTATGACAAAGACGATCTGGACAACAATTTTGTCAAGTTCAAAATACTATACGACAATAAATTCCGGACCACCCCGCTCGTTATGTATGAAACGCTCCATGGTAAAAAATATCAAAACCACGGGTTGTATGGTACTTCCGACGGTTCTCTGGCACTTTCCTCCTTCATTCTTGACATGCAGATCTGGAGTTATGACCTGGCCAGGCAAACGGAAACCATTTCCGAAGATGAAAGCGAAGCCGCTCCGGAAAGAAACCGATACCAGACACTTTATCTTTCCGACCTATTGGTAGATGCCCTGAATCCTGCTTTTGCTTCCGAAGTTTCCGGTGATTCTTCTGAAGAGTACGCAATCCACCAGGCGGTAGCAGGCGAACTGATCCATGAGCTCACCAAAGACAGAATCATAGTCATCGGAGATTTTTCAGATGGTGACCTTCATGAAACCATCTACGGTGCCACTCCAGGCCCTCTTATTCTCTTAAACGTTTACCTCGCACTCCAGGAAGGGGATAATCTGTTCAGTATATGGTTTGTTTTTTTCCTGATGGCGGGATTCTATTATATTTCCTACAACTGCTTCCGCGGCAGGGACATGTTTGTTCAATACGTCAACCGGATCAGCCGGAAAGTCCGCAAGATCAACCGGGCCTCCTTGTTCCTGAATTTCATGAGTTACATCCTTTACTTTATTATCCTATCCATACTATCCTTTTTCCTTTTTAACATCCACATCACCATCCTGCTTCTGGCAGTGTATATGGAAATATTGGAAAAAGTTGTCCGGTATTTCAAAAAGAAACGCCTTCCTTCTTCCTGAAATACTTCCCCTGTCAATTGTTTTTTTTACTACTTTTGTTTTGTTAAGTATCCAATTAAACAGTTTTAACTTAAATGATTTTATGAAAAAAATATTTTTAGCAAGTTACCTGTTCTTGATTGCTTTTACCTGTTCAAACGCACAAGACATTGCCGCCCGTACAAAACAAGGTTCTCTGTGGGGGTACATAGATGGCACAGGAAAATTTTTCATTACTCCTACCTTTGAAGCCGCACAGGATTTCAGCGACGGACTCGCCGCCGTACGTGTAAAAGGAAAATGGGGATACATCGACCTGAAAGGAAATTTTGTAGTACAACCTACACTTGAAGGAGCAGAACCTTTTTCCGAAGGACTTGCGAGGGCAAGAACCGGAGAACTTTGGGGCTATATCGACAAAACCGGTAAATTTGCCATTCAACCGGCTTATGTAGCAGCAGGAAATTTCAGTGAAGGACTTGCGAAAGTACGGGCAGGAAAAGAATGGGGCTATATTGACCATAGCGGAAAGATGATCATTCAACCTGGCTTTGAAGCAGCTAAAAACTTCGGACATGGCTATGCTATTGTAAGAGTAAAAGGGAAATGGGGCTATATCGACAAAAAAGGAGCGTTCCTGCTTTCTCCGCAATACGATGGGCTAAAAGAATTCAGAAAAACCAACAGCGTTTCCTCGGAAGACAACGATTAATTTTAACAAGCCTTTTGAAGGAAAGGGTATTTTACATAAATGGAAAATAACAGTGATTTTGTATTTGGGATCAGACCGGTAATAGAAGCCATCAAATCCGGCAAAGAGATCGAAAGGATCCTGATGCAAAAAGAGGTAGGGGGAAATATCGTAGCAGAGCTGGTGCAACTGGCCGGCAGGCATAATATTCCAATTGTAAAAGTTCCCGTAGAGAAATTAAACCGGATCACGCGCAAGGTACACCAGGGCGTGATCTGTTTTATCTCTCCTGTGATCTATGCTTCTCTGGACAACATTGTTTCGGAAGTATACCGTAAAGGGGAAACGCCTTTTATCCTTGTGCTTGACCGGGTCACGGATGTGAGAAATTTCGGAGCGATCGCCCGTTCGGCAGAATGCATGGGGGTACAAGCCATCGTAATTCCCAGCAGAGGCAGTGCTCAGATCAATAGTGATGCCGTAAAGACCTCTGCAGGAGCACTGAGCTATATCCCGGTATGCCGCGAAGCAAACCTCAAAAATACGCTTCGCTATTTAAAGGAAAACGGGCTGAAACTCATTGCCTGCTCAGAGAAAGGTGGAGGGAATATTGACGCTACTGATTGTACAGGCCCGGTTGCCCTGATCATGGGGTCTGAGGAAGACGGGATATCTTCTGAATACCTGAAGCTTTCCGATGAGATGTTAAAAATTCCGATCACCGGCCAGATCCAATCGCTCAATGTATCAGTCGCTGCCGGTATTATGATGTATGAAGTAGTAAGGCAGAGAGGGAAGAGTCTGCACTAGTATTTTCTCTTAAAAGAACGTCGGCCTGTCTACCGGGGATCAGCACTATTTCAAAACGGTAACTTCCCAGTCGGTCCCTACGTTGTTTTTGATACGTTCCGGGAACATTGCCCTTACCAGTATTGTGGAGACAATCCCGGTCCCCAGCGATACGCCTAATTTTTCTGCAAACGTAAGGTTAGTCTTCCGGTCGATAGCATAAAACAGTAGGATCGAGCCTACGGTCACAGAGATATTGGACAACCCCATCAGGTACGGACGTGATTTTCGGAATTTACGAAAGCCGGTGATATCTTTGATATAGATATATCTTGTTTCGGTAGCGCCGGTATTGATCCTTCCGGAAGTAACCGGAGCCACCACGCTGATAAGACTGTCCTGAATATACATCACTACTCCCGATTTTATTTCCGGCTGGCCGATATAACCTTTATAGGAAAACTTCACCATATCTCCTCCTTTCACCATTATCTGACGCTGAGTCGTTTTTTCTGTAAACAGAAGAGCCTGTTGCGCAAAGCAAGAGCTTATTGAAAAAACCAGAAGCCCGAATACAAACGTTTTTATCATAAAGTAACCTTATTGTTAAGAGAAGGAAACAATCCCAATCTTGTTTTACAAACATAGGAATATTGATGGCAGTGACATGATTTTTAGGAGAATATTTCCTCTCTTACTTATGCCATTATGACCAAACCAACAGAATGGCTGTTTATTTGATATGCTTTTAGAAAAAATCCCTAACTTTACACAAGTGAATGGATATTTTTCCATACAAACGCCTTAAAAAGAATATTTTAGATGTTAGATTTCATTACAAAAACCCTCACCAAGGTACTCGGCAATAAATCTCAGCGGGATTTGAAAACGATCATACCTTATGTAACGCTTATCAATGAAGAGTACGCAAAATTAAACACCGTTACCGATGAACAACTCCGCTCCAAGACCACTTCTCTAAAATCAATCATTCAACAAGACTTACAGGCCATAGATGACGAATTGGCAGGCTTACACAAGCAAGTGGCGGACAATCCGGAAATGGACCTGAACCAGAAGGAAGCGGTTTTTGCAAAAATAGATAAACTTGAAAAAGAAAGAGACAGCGCGCTGGAGCAAGCACTCATGAAGATATTACCCCAGGCTTTTGCCGTGGTAAAAGAAACAGCACGCCGTTACAAAGAGAACGGTAAACTGACTGTAACAGCCACCATGCACGATAAGACGCTGGCAGCTACCAAGAAAAATATTGAGATCTCCGGAGAACAGGCTATCTGGCACCACAAATGGATCGCCGCGGGAAACGAGATCACCTGGGACATGCTCCACTACGATGTTCAGCTGATTGGCGGGATCGTACTACACCAGGGGAAAATTTCTGAGATGGCAACTGGGGAAGGTAAAACACTTGTGGCCACCTTGCCCACTTACCTCAACGCACTGGCAGGAAAAGGAGTGCATATTGTGACGGTCAACGATTACCTGGCCAAACGTGACTCCGAATGGATGGGACCTTTGTTCGAATTTCACGGACTAACCATTGACTGTATTGATAAACATGAAGCAAATTCTCCTGAGAGAAGAAATGCTTACCTGGCCGATATCACCTACGGAACAAACAATGAGTTTGGTTTCGATTACCTTCGTGATAATATGGCCCGGGATACCGAGGAACTGGTACAACGCAAACTTCACTATGCGATGGTCGATGAGGTCGATTCCGTATTGATTGATGATGCACGTACACCTCTCATCATCTCCGGACCGATCGGCAAAACCGATGAGCAGGAGTTTTATGAATTGA
>CAYTGJ010000060.1:4160-7038 GCA_964437245.1 uncultured Chitinophagaceae bacterium | reverse complement strand
CCCGCGTGGCAAGACTGGTGGAAGCACAGCGTAAACTTACCAGCGATTTCCTTGTACAAGCGAAAAAACAAATCGCAGACAAAAACGATAAAGAAGGAGGACTCGCCCTGTTCAGAGCTTTCCGGGGACTTCCTAAGAACAAGCCGCTGATCAAATACCTCAGTGAAACAGGGATAAGAGCTATTCTTCAAAAAACAGAAAACTATTACCTGCAGGAAAGCAGCAAATACATGCCGGAAGCCGATGCTCCGCTTTTGTTTACGATTGACGAAAAAAACAACAGTGTAGACCTGACCGATAAAGGAGTTGATTTTATCACCGGAGAGAGTGAGGATCCGAACCTGTTCGTGCTGCCGGATGTAGGAATGCATATTTCCGAGATCGAGAAAGACAAAACCCTTTCCGAAGAGGAAAAACTGATCCGGAAAGATGCACTGATGAGCGATTATTCTCTGAAATCACAACGTATTCACACCATCACCCAGTTGCTCAAAGCTTATACTTTGTTTGAAAAAGATACAGAATACATTATCGTTGACAACAAGGTGAAAATTGTAGACGAGCAAACAGGTCGTGTGATGGAAGGGCGCCGGTATTCTGATGGTCTGCACCAGGCGCTGGAAGCAAAAGAAAATGTAAAAGTAGAAGAAGCTACTCAGACATACGCTACGATTACGCTTCAAAATTATTTCAGAATGTACCATAAGCTGGCTGGTATGACCGGTACAGCGGAAACAGAAGCCGGGGAATTCTGGGATATCTATAAACTTGACGTAGTGGTTATTCCTACCAACCGTCAGGCTGTCCGCAAAGATATGCAGGACAAAGTATACAAAACCACCCGTGAGAAATACAATGCCGTGGTAGAAGAAGTGGTAGCACTTACCTCACAGGGAAGACCTGTACTGGTAGGTACCACCTCTGTCGAAATTTCCGAATTGCTGAGCCGTATGCTTAAGCTCAGAAATATCAAACACCAGGTACTGAATGCCAAACTGCACCAGAAAGAAGCCGACATCGTAGCAGAGGCTGGTAAACCGGGTACTGTTACCATTGCTACCAACATGGCGGGACGTGGTACGGATATCAAGCTTACTCCGGAATCTAAAAATGCAGGAGGTCTTGCCATCATTGGTACAGAAAGACATGAATCCAGAAGAGTAGACCGCCAGTTGCGTGGCCGTTCCGGCCGGCAGGGAGACCCGGGATCATCCCAGTTCTTCGTCAGTCTGGAAGACAACCTGATGCGTCTGTTTGGTTCGGACAGAATTGCCAAACTGATGGACCGTATGGGACTGGATGACGGAGAGGTAATCCAGCATTCCATGATCACCAGCTCTATTGAAAGAGCGCAGAAAAAAGTAGAAGAAAACAACTTCGCGACCCGTAAGCGTTTGCTGGAATACGACAACGTGATGAACTCCCAGAGAGAGGTGATCTACAAACGCCGTAAAAATGCGTTGTTTGGAGAAAGACTTCCGCTGGATATCCTGAACATCATATACGATACCTGCGAAGACATTGCCCACAGTACTCCGGGAGCAGCGGGGTATGACAACTTCAAGCTGGGGGTAATGAGTACCTTCGGATTCAATAGTGCTATTGAACAAGAGGAATATAAGAAGAAAGGCGCTGACGAACTTACTCAGAAGCTGTACGACGAAGCCATTTCGTTTTACGAAACCAAGATCAAGTCTACCCAGGAACATACGCTTCCGATCCTGAAAGATATTTTTGCTACCCGCGGTGCTACCGTAGAAAATGTGGTAATGCCGCTTACCGATGGGAAACGTCAGTTAAACATAGCGGTAAACCTGCAAAAAGCAGTAGCAGAGCATTCCCAGGAAACAAAGAACTCTATAGAACGTTATTCATCCCTTGTCTTTATTGACACAGGATGGAAAGAGCACCTCCGCGATATGGACGATCTCAAGCAACAGGTACACAATGCTGTATTTGAGCAGAAAGATCCTTTGCTGATATATAAGTTTGAAGGTTTTGAGCTTTTCAAAAAATTCATTACTAAAATCAACCAGGATATTATTACCTTCATTTTCAAATCAGAGGTAGCAGGACGTGAGCCTGAGACACTGAATGAAGCGAAAATAGAGAACAGGCAAGAGAAAATGAATCTCAGCAAAGAGGAGGCTCCTTCTGTGCTTAACAACAACCGTCCGGCAATGCCTACCAGTATGCCGGACCAGGAGAGAGAAAAAGTAATGCCGATCAAATCTCAAAAAATAGCCAACCGGAATGACCGCGTCACCGTCCAATATATGGACGGGGCAATAAAGCGTGATGTCAAATTCAAAACAGTAGAAGACGACATCCAAAACAATAAATGTGTTATCATAGAAGAATAATCGCATGCTTCGTCTGCTGTTTATATTGATATTCTTTATTTCTTCCTGTGCTTCCGTGCAATCCCAAAAAAGGAAAGACAACGAAACCGCAAAGGAATACAAGGAAAACATTTCTTCTTTCCGTCCCCAATATGAAACATCCGGAGAGAAAAAGCCCCCTTCTTCCACATCAAACAATAATGTGATGGTTCCGAAGAATGACATTAACAAGTTTTTAGCGGAAAAACTGGATTCTGTCTATTCTTATAATAATAGGATCGTTTCTGCAGACGGATACAGAATACTGATCTATACCGGTACGAGCAGTGAAGAGTCCCGCAATCAGCGGAACTATGTATATCAGGTATTGCCACAGGAAAAATCATATACCGAATGGAAGTCTCCCAATTTTAAAGTAAAAGTAGGAGACTTTGTAGACAAACTGGAAGCTTACTACGCCTATGCCCGGTTGGTCAAAATTTTCCCTAATGCTATTGTAGTACCCGACAAAGTCAACATTGTCCGAGAGAATAAAT
>CAYTGJ010000060.1:0-4150 GCA_964437245.1 uncultured Chitinophagaceae bacterium | reverse complement strand
TGAGTCTCCACGAAAAAATCAAAGACATAGCGGCACGCTACTCAGGCGATACCATTTCTTTCAGAAGGCATCTTCACAGTAATCCTGAATTATCCTTTGAAGAATATAATACTGCAAAGTTTGTAGCGGAAAGTCTGCGGTCATTTGGAGTAGAGACTACAGAAGGGATTGCCGGCACCGGAGTAGTCGGACTAATCAAGGGGAAAAACCCGGAGAAGAAGATCATTGCACTCCGTGCGGACATGGATGCCTTGCCTATCATTGAGCAAAATGATGTCCCCTACAAGTCTAAAAACGAAGGGGTCATGCATGCCTGCGGACATGATGTACATACTTCCTCCTTACTCGGAACTGCCCGGATACTAAATGAAGTCCGGGAACAGTTTGAAGGCACTGTCAAGCTGATCTTTCAACCCGGAGAAGAGAAAATCCCCGGAGGAGCCTCTCTGATGATCAATGAGGGTGTTTTACAAAACCCCGCTCCCGCCAATATCCTGGGGCAACATGTAGCGACGGCTATTCCTGCCGGCAAGGTGGGATTCCGGTCCGGAATGTACATGGCAAGTGCCGATGAGATCTATGTCACTGTAAAAGGAAAAGGCGGACATGCCGCCATGCCAGATAAGGCAGTAGATCCGATCCTGATCGCTTCACACATTATTGTGGCCCTTCAGCAAATCGTAAGCCGCAACTGTGACCCCCGGCTTCCCTGCGTATTGTCTTTCGGAAAAATAACAGGCATGGGGGCTACGAATATCATTCCCGAAGAAGTAAAAATCGAGGGAACATTCCGCACGATGGACGAGGCCTGGCGAAAAGAAGCCAAGATTAAGATGAAAAAAATGGCGGAAGCCATCGCCGATGGAATGGGAGGAGAGTGTGAATTCACGATCCTTCACGGGTATCCCTACCTGCAGAATGCTCCGGCTCTTACCAACAGGATGAAGAAAGCTGCACAGACTTTTCTGGGAGGAGAAAATGTAATCGACCTGGATATCTGGATGGCTGCGGAAGATTTTGCTTTTTACACACAGCATGTAGATGCTTGCTTTTACAGACTAGGCATCCGCAACGAAGCACGCGGCATTGTTTCCGGCGTACACACTCCTACTTTTGACATTGATGAATCGGCGTTGGAATTGGGTTCGGGATTGATGGCCTGGCTTGCCATACAGGAACTTGGCCAGTAAAAATAACAGCGCAAAGGATCAGCGATCAGGCCAGAACGCTCAGACTATTTTCACGAATTTCAAATTTAAATTCTTTTCCTCCTTCATAGGGTTCACCGTCTATATGATAAGCACCCTTGTTTTTCCTCCGAATGACCAGGTTTTTCACCTGTAGCGTGGTGGTGTACCGGGATTTATTGACAGAACGGGTAAAAATCCTGTAGCCCATGGTAAACAACTGAAATACTGAAAAACTTTTCACAATGCACAGATCAAGAAAGCCATCGCTTATATCGGCATGTGGCGCAATGTATACATTGTTCCCATACTGACTGGCATTGGCTACTGTGATGAGAAAAGCACGGTGACGGGATTTGCGCCCTTTTATTTCTACTTCATATTCCTCTGTGGTATATTGAAAAAATTCCCGGAAAACTGATTTGATGTAACCGAGCAATCCTCTTCCTTTCATCCCGGCAAAAACCTTTCCTACATGAGCGTCGAATGCCAGTCCCGCTGTACAGAAAAAAGGTTGTGCATTCATATAACCTACATCGATCTTTCGTTCGGTAGCTTTGTTCAGCAACTGAAGCGCCTGAGACGTATTCATCGGGATTTTGAGATGCCTGGCCAGGCCATTGCCTGAACCAAACGGAATAATCCCCAGAGAAGCCCTGGACCCTACTAATTCCTTGGCTACTTCATTGACAGTCCCATCTCCTCCTACGGCAACGATCTTGTGAATCCCGGCCTGAACCGCCTCATTCGCAATTACCGATGCATGCCCCGCATATTCCGTTCTGCGTAATTCTACTGCAAACCGATCCTTATCAGGAATTTTATCAAGCAGAGTAAAAAACTCTTCTTTCTTTCTACTTCCGGAAACAGGATTTATTATAAAAAGTATTTTTTCTTTATCCTCCATCTTACACCTCCCGGATAAATGATACGAATAACCCCAATTATAACATCTGAGTATCAATACGGGAAAATACCTATAATAGTTTTAACTGAAAAATCTTACCTGAAAATCAACGCTTCCCTTAAACTTCATCATTTCTTAACATTTAAACAATAACTACTTTATACTCAGAGATTAATTTTGCTAAAACATGCATAATGAAGACCCTTTATAAAACTATTGTTCTTTCAGACCTGCATCTAGGCACTGCAGGATCAAAAGCCAAGGAAGTAACTCATTTTCTGAAACATAATATTTGCCATACCCTTATTCTTAACGGTGATATCATAGATGGGTGGCAATTAAAAAAATATGGAAAATGGAAGAATAAGCACACTAAATTTTTCAAACGTGTACTTAAGCTTATCGATGATTATGATACCGAAGTAGTGTATCTGAGGGGAAATCATGATGATTTTCTGGATCAGATGATCCCGATCCAAATGGGCCGACTGAGAGTCCAAAGAGATTTTTACTACGAATCCAACGGAAAAAGATTTTATGTGATCCATGGAGATGTATTCGATTCGGTTACTTCCAATCTAAAATGGATCGCCAAACTGGGAGATGTAGGCTATACATTTCTGCTCTGGCTGAATCAGCGTTATAATAATTACAGGATAAAACGAGGATTGCCTTATTACTCTTTGTCACAGGCCATCAAGCTGAAAGTAAAATCAGCGGTCTCCTACGTGAATGACTACGAAGAGCAGCTTTCCACGATGGCAAGGATCAAGAAATGTGACGGGATCATTTGCGGACATATTCACCAGCCGGCCCTGAAAGAAATGGACGGAATACTTTATATGAATTCCGGCGACTGGGTAGAATCACTCACCGCCCTGGTAGAAACACTGGAGGGGGAATGGAAGATCGTACATTTCGAAGATAAACTGATTTCGGATACACATCCGGACGAGGAAGATGATGAAGAAAACTCTTCTTATATTGAAGATCTGATGAGCCTGAGAGAAGAATTAAAAATCAAGAAATCCTCTCACAAGGCTTCCTGAAATTCTTCCTGTTCAATATTAAATTACGATTACGTTCCATCTGGATATAAGGCCGGATCCGGAGTAAAGATAATCACTATTGATATAAATTAGATCCTATCATGGATTCTGGATATGGTATACAGAGGTTGCTTCTATGATTAGATCAACTAGCTTATAGCCTATTTACTCTTTTCGGTATCGGCTTACATTAGCCGCATTTTTTGCCTTATTTCATCGATTTTTTGAAGGATGTCAGCTTACACTGACATCCTTTCTTTTCAGTTTTTCTGCTATTGTTCCCACTTCCGGAATAAAGCGATCGCATTATGTCCGCCAAATCCGAAGGTATTACTCATGGCAATACGTACTGTTTTTGGAGTAGTCCTGAGATTGATCTGGAGTCCGGCCGGAATTTCCGGATCAAGGTTTACAGTGTTGATATTCGGCGGTACGATTCCTTCGTTGATCGCTTTTACTGAAGCGATCGCTTCAATGGCTCCCGCCCCACCTAACAAGTGTCCGGTCATTGATTTAGTGGAACTGATGAGCGTATTTCCGGTATTTTCACCCAACAGTTTTTTAATCGCTTTTAATTCTCCTACATCCCCGAGCGGCGTGGAAGTACCATGTGTGTTGATATAATCGATCTCCGAAGGATTGATCCCTGCATCGGCAACTGCATTTCTCATAGCAAGAAAAGCTCCGTAACCATCAGGATGAATGGCTGTCATGTGATACGCATCTGCCGACATCGCTCCTCCTATAATTTCTGCCAGGATCACTGCCCCTCTGGCCTTGGCATGCTCCAGATCTTCGAGGATCAATGCTCCGGCTCCCTCTCCGATCACAAAACCATCGCGGTCAACATCATAAGGACGGGAGGCTGTTTTAAAATCATCGTTTCGTGTAGAAAGGGCCTTTAACGCTCCAAAGCCTCCTACTCCGGATTCCACAATCGGTGCTTCTGCTCCTCCTGCCACGATAATATCAGCTTTCCCCAGCCGGATGTTGTCATACGCCTCTAT
>CAYTGJ010000059.1:0-24953 GCA_964437245.1 uncultured Chitinophagaceae bacterium | reverse complement strand
GTCCCGGTTCGGTCTCTTTCATCTCCACCGCCACAGAAGCATTAGGCATCCCTACTTCTTTCAGCAGGGCTTCCAGTTCTTTTTTGATTGGTACTGACGCTTTTGTCCTGGTGTCACGGAGTTTTTTGCCGGCACTGACAAGTGCCTGGAAAGTCGCTTCCATTTTTTTCTTCAGCGCAACAATATTTTCATCCAGGTTCAGGGTATACTCCATCTTATGCCCGAGTTCCTGCTGGATCGCCAGCAACTCTCCGACTGTTTGCACCTGATGTTTTTTCTGAAGACTGTAGAGTAAACTCAAACGTTCCTGCAATCCTTCGATCGCTGCCGGATCGTGTTCTACTTTTTCTTTTTCACTTTCCAGTTCGGCTGCTACATCTTTCAGCTCGATCAGTGCAGATTGCAGACGCTCCCTGAGCGACTCATACACTCCCGAAAGATTACTGATCTGATCCAGTTGCTTACGGGCTTCCTGTAATTGTGTAAGGACATCGTGTGCCGAATTTCCCGAAAGTACTGAAAACGCTGAATCCAACCGGGACTTTATGTGCTCTGCATTTCCCAGTACCTTGAGCAGTTCCTCTTTCTTTTCCTGTTCGTCCTCTTCCAGGGAAGCTTCTGATAGCTCATTGAAAAGATAACTGTTATAGTCAAGCTGTTTTTTTTCTTCGGCAGCACGTGACACAAGCTCTTCATAACTGGCCTGTATCGCTTTATAATCTTTGTAAAGTGTTTTATAGTCGGCTACCAGGGATTTATTACCAGCGAAAGCATCCAGGATGGAGATCTGAAAATGCGCATTGCCCAGCAGAAGGGTTTCGTGTTGTGAATGAACATCCACCAGCGAACTTCCCCATTTTTTAAGGATCTCAAGATTGACAGGTGTGTCATTGATAAATGCCCTGGATTTCCCGGCAGCACTGATCTCACGGCGAATAATACATTCCTCTTCGTACTCAATATCCGCTTCCTCAAAAAACGACTTCAGATCATATCCTGCAATATTAAACGTTCCTTCTATGATACATTTTTCATTTTCATCAAACAGCACCTTCGTATCGGCACGATTTCCCAGCATCAGTCCGATCGCTCCCAACATAATCGACTTTCCCGCTCCGGTCTCCCCTGTAATAATATTCAGATCCCGGGCAGGAGAAATCTCCAGATGCCTGATCAGGGCATAATTTTTAATAACCAGATGTGATAACATAGTTTAATAGTTCGCTTCCGAATCTACTACAATTTCGTATATATTTTTGAGATCCAGATAATGAAGACGTGGAATTTTATCCTCCATCAAAAGTTTTTCTCCCTCCTGGCGGAGGATCGTTCCATACATTGAAACCCCGTCCCGGGTCACAATGCTGGCACTTTTTCCGGAAAGTCCAGGTAAAACAGCCGGAATTTCATTATAAAAATATCTTCTAAGCCTTTTACCCATATATTTTGTAGATAGAGATTGTCCCGGATTAGTTTTAAGACGATTCACAGAGACCTAATTCAGGATAAGAGCATGTAGAAAATTATCTTGTCTCTTCGCATTGCCTTGTTCCATCCTCTGGAATCCTGTATCTGGCATCTGGTATCTTAAAATTAATCCGGGACAGTCTATTTAGTTTATAATCCGAATTCTTTTTTCACCTTGTCCACATAGTCAAGTTTCTCCCAGGTGAACAGTTCTACCTCCAATTCTTTTTTAGACTTATCAGGCATTTCAAATACTTTCTTAACGGTTTCACTCTGTCTTCCCATGTGACCATACGCAGCCGTTTCAGAATAGATAGGATTTCTGAGTTTCAATCGCTGCTCGATCGCATAAGGACGCAGGTCAAATAATTGCTCTACTTTTTGGGCGATCTCTCCGTCTGTCAGTTTCACTTTGGCGGTTCCATAAGTGTTCAGATATACTCCGCATGGTTTTGCTACACCGATCGCATACGAAACCTGTACCAGCACTTCGTCGCAAAGGCCTGCGGCTACCAGGTTTTTGGCAATATGACGGGTAGCATACGCCGCCGAACGGTCTACTTTGGAAGGATCCTTTCCTGAAAATGCTCCTCCTCCGTGTGCTCCTTTACCGCCGTATGTATCTACGATGATCTTTCTTCCGGTAAGTCCTGTGTCTCCGTGAGGACCACCGATCACAAATTTTCCGGTAGGATTGATGTGGTACGTAATCTGATCAGTGAATAATTTCTGAAGCTCCGGTTTCAACTGAGCCTTTACTCTCGGGATCAGAATATTGATGATGTCCTGCTTGATCTTCGCAAGCATTTTCTCATCATTGTCAAAATCATCGTGCTGTGTAGAGATCACGATGGTATCAATTCTCACCGGTACATTATCGTCTGAGTATTCGATCGTCACCTGAGATTTTGCATCCGGACGAAGGTACTTGATCTCTTTGTTCTCTCTTCTCAATACCGCCAGTTCGATCAATAATTTATGTGCCAGATCCAGGGCCAGGGGCATATAATTTTCTGTTTCCTTCGTAGCGTAGCCAAACATCATTCCCTGGTCTCCTGCTCCCTGCTCTTCCGGAGATTTTCTTTCCACTCCCTGGTTAATGTCAGCCGATTGTTCGTGAATAGCAGACAACACCCCACAGGAGTTCGCCTCAAACATGTATTCCGATTTCGTATATCCGATCTTTTCGATCACCTGACGGGCAATTTTCTGAACGTCCAGACTGGCTTTGGATTTCACTTCTCCAGCAAGAACTACTTGTCCTGTGGTTACGAGGGTTTCGCAAGCTACTTTGGACGAAGCGTCAAAAGCTAGAAAGTTATCAATAAGTGCGTCTGAAATCTGATCCGCTACTTTGTCCGGATGACCTTCGGATACTGATTCGGAAGTAAATAGATAAGGCATGTTTTGCTGAATTATACGTTGTTAGATACTATTGTTTTAAAATTGATTTTGTTGCCTTCCCGGAAATATCCCTTTCTGGCGATTGCGAAATTAACTGAATTTGATATAAAAAGAAAAAATAGTTTTAATCAATACATTCCATAAATCTACAAACCACCAATTCGATCTAAAAAGCTGATTTCGAACACCCTAATTCTCCTCCTTATCATTTCAGGCTATAATAGAAAAGAGAATCATACATTGAAAGCTACTTACTACAAACATCATCGGTGTCAACTTTATATTAAACGGTAAAGTTATTTTAGGACGAGACAACAGCGCATTGATTAAAAAATTCCCCCTCTCACGTACTGCAAGAGGGGGAATAAAATCAGGGTTTCAAACCCAATGCTTTGGTATATCCTTCGTTCGGAAAACAATTCGGGAATTTGGAGTTTTCCAGAAATTCCCGGAGTGCAATCTTCACTTTGACAATATCCGGCCGGTGCGACCTGATGTTAGAATAACGGCTCCGGTCGCTGGTTGCATACGCAGAAACCAACGGATACAATTCAGGCTCCCTGAAATTCATCATCCCTTTGGTATTTTTCATTTTTTTGTACGGCCAGAAACACCAGCTGATCTCATGCTTTTCGAGCAGTTCGCGAAAACTATTTACCCACTCGTCTGTATTTTCGCCTGACTCTCCCAGATACAACGGGACATTGTATTTTTTTCTGAACTCCAGAAAACTGGCGATCTCACCTTCGTTTACCGGCATCCAGTATTTATGAAATGTATAGACCAGTTTCGAATCAAAGGGAGGACCAAACATGCTGAAATTAGTATTCCATTGGGCGCCGCCCAAAAAGATCAGATGGTTTTTATCCGATTCCCGGATGGCCGCTACGATCTGCTTATACAGCGGTTCCAGTTTCTGATTTAATTCTTCCTTATTCCCAAAATAATGCGCAATAGGCTCGTTCAGTAAATCATATCCTAGTACCGTCGTATTGTCCTTGTAACGGGCTGCGATCATTCTCCATATCTCTACAGTCTGTTTTTGCATTGACTCACTTTCAAACAAAAACGGATACCCATAGCTGTCGTCAATATTATCGCCGGTCTGACCTCCCGGAGCACAGTGCATATCAAACTGTACCCAGAGGCCGGCTTTGGCAGCCCAATCCACTGCTCTGTCCAGGTAGATAAATCCTTTGTTTTCCCCATTCAGGTAATCTTCTGTGGTAAACATTTTGTAATGAAACGGAAGACGGATATGATTGGCTCCTGTCTTTTTGATATACTGAATATCGGCTTCAGTGATATACATATCCAGGTACTGATCCCAGAATTTTTTTGTTTCTTCCGGTCCTATCAGCTCCTTAAATACCCGGTCGATCGCTTCCGGAGAGTTGACATCGTTAAATTTAAACATATATCCTTCCGGCACCAGCCAGTTTCCCAGGTTGGTACCTGTCAGTATTATTTTTTTACCTTTCGGATCTACGATGTCCTTTCCTTTTACAGAAACAAATCCTTGTGCGTATCCTGTAAGAGTGCTTCCTGCCAAAGCTCCCCACAGAAGTAATTTCCCAAAAACATTCCTTCTTAATTTCATCTGATCTATTGTTGCTTATGTTAGTTAGTTAGAAATATATTTATGAACCACCTGTTGTACTGCAAAAAACCATGCCTGAAAGCTTCTTACAGGTACCGCAATTTAATGATAGTCCTTTTAGACTGGATTGCAACCAGGAGTGGCTGTATATCAGCCCGTCCCACCTTATTCCAGGGCTTCCTCCTCTTCGAATATTACTGATAAAAAGCCATAAAAATAAATGAGCATCAATAGGTTAAGAAACCTGAAAATAAAAAAGCCAACCTTAGATCGCCTATACGTTTACGAAGCCAGCAACAGAAAAATCGCCGGTTTTTTATGAATATCCGGCAGATGTTTGGGCCAGTCCTTCACTTTCCTTGTTTTGATATACTGATTCGTTCCTGTCAGGTCAGCCGCAATACAGAAATAGGTTTCCGGGTGAAGCGCCGGCAGGATCTCCTCCAGCATTTTCATATTCCGGTAAGGGGTTTCCATAAAAAGCTGCGTCTGGTTTTTCACTTTGGACTCCTTTTCCAATGACTTCACAATCTTTATTTTTTCAGCCTTGTCGATCGGAAGATATCCATGAAAACAAAACGACTGTCCGTTGAATCCGGACCCCATCAACGCCAGTAAAATAGAAGAAGGCCCCGATAGTGGTACCACCTCCCGGTTGACACGATGGGCATGCGCTACCGCCATCGCCCCCGGATCCGCCACTCCGGGGCATCCGGCTTCCGACAAAATACCGATGTCAACACCGGCAGGAATAGCCTCAAAATTTTTCACAAAAGACTCTTTCCGGGTATCTTTATTCAACTCAAAAAAATGAATATTCTCGATCGGCTTTCCAATCTTGAGCGAACTTATAAATCGTCTTGCCGTACGGAGTTCTTCCACAAAAAAATAATCCACATGAGCGATCACTTCTTTCACCTGTGGAGCCAGCACTGCATCTGCCGTGCCTTCAGCCAGTACTGTCGGGATAAGATATAATTTACCTGTTTGGGTCATAGAATGCAAAGATATTGAATCAGACGGGAGATTGGAGAAATTGCCGGAGCATTTCTAGTACCCATCGTTTTTCAGAACTGCCGTTATCCTTTACCAGACAATTTATAACACTGACAATCAATACCCTACAATATAACTATACTGAAACTATCCGGGGAAGCGTTGGAATAAAAAAATCTATCTGTTATATCGCTTCCGGATTCGTTTTACTTTAATGGTAAAAATACGTAAAATTGCATCCTGTTAATGATATTTAACACTTTTTAAAGAGTATGAAAAACATAAAAAATTTATTGATCGTATCCGTCATTTTATTGGCTGGCTGCAAATCTTCAAAACAAACTGCCAGCAGTTCGGGAAATTCCAAAGCGGTGACAGAGAGCCAACCGGTACTTGCCAAGTTTGGGAACAATACTATTTACACTCCGGAATTTGAGTATGTATACAAAAAGAATAATGCCAATACGCCCGATGCTTACACCGAAAAAAGCATCAAAGAATACATGGAGTTATATACCAACTTCCGCCTGAAAGTAAAAGAAGCGGAAGAACTTGGATTAGATACTTCGACTGCTTTCAAGAAAGAACTTGAAGGTTACCGTAAGCAACTGGCTCAGCCTTATCTTACCGAAAAAGGCGTAACAGAGCAACTTTGCCGGGAGGCTTATGACCGTATGAAAGAAGAGGTAAACGCCTCTCATATTTTGATCGAAGTAGGGCCGGATGCTGATCCTAAAGATACTCTGGCGGCATACAACAAGCTCATGGACATTCGTCAGCAAGCTGTTTCCGGTCAGGATTTCGGCAAACTGGCGACAGAATACTCCCAGGATCCTTCTGCCAAAACCAACAAAGGAAATCTTGGTTACTTCACTGCACTCCAAATGGTCTATCCTTTCGAAGATGCAGCCTATAAAACGAAGGTGGGAGAAATCTCCAATCCTGTCAGAACCCGCTTCGGCTACCATATCCTGAAAGTACACAACAAAAGACAATCTCAGGGACAAGTAAGAGTAGCACACATCATGGTACGTGCCACCGCAGGACTTTCTGCAAGCGACTCTCTGGCTGCCAAACAAAAAGCAGATGAGATCTACAAAAAAGCCAAAGAAGGAGATCGATGGGAAGTACTGGTCAACCAGTTTTCCGATGATGTGAATTCCAAAGGAAAAAGCGGAGAGCTTCCCTGGTTTTCTACGGGTCGCATGATCCCTTCTTTTGAAGACGCTTCCTTTAAGCTTACCAATCCCGGAGATATTTCCGAACCGGTTCTGACCCCTTACGGATGGCACATCATCAAATTATTGGAAAAGAAAAGCCTGGAACCTTATTCAGAACTTGAATCCGGTATCAAAGCAAAAGTAGCGAAAGACTCCCGTTCAGAGCTTAACAAAACCGTTCTTCTTCAAAGACTGAAAAAAGAAAATAATTTCGTAGAAAATACAAAAGCCGTGGAAGCTGCCATTGCTATGGCAGACAGCAGCCTTCTGTACGGCACCTTTGCCAAAACAGCCGATGAAAAAACAAACCTGGTACTGTTTTCTATCAAAGACGAGAAATATACCACTGCCGACTTCCTTAACTATGTAAAGACCACTCATAAGCCAAAAAGAGGCATTTCTCCGGCTCAGTATATGAGAACACTATACAAGGACTACAGCAACACCCAATTGCTGACCTACGAAGAAAATCATTTGGAAGAAAAATACATCGACTATAAAATGCTGGTAAGAGAATACCGCGACGGAATCCTTCTCTTCCAACTAATGGACGATAAGGTCTGGTCGAAAGCAATCGAGGATACCGCAGGATTGAAAAAATTCTTCAGCGAAAACAACGGAAATTACCACTGGGGCACCCGTGCACAGGCTACTATATACAACACTGCCAACAAAGAGACCCTGGATAAGCTGAAAAAAGAACTGGAGAAAGAAAAATATGCCGTAAAAGATCCTAAAGTAGAGTCAATCCTTTTCAGTCATAATAAAGCAAATCTGAGCGATGAACTTAAACGCAAAATCGACCAGGTCATTCCTCCAATGGTCAAAGATAAATCGCTGATCCTGGAATTAGGCGGAGGCCGCGAAGCCTCAGAAACCGCTTCCATTTCAGGACTTCGTGCTGATTCGGCAAAAGCTTACCTGGTCATGAGAGGAATTGCAGCCAGCAGAATCCTGACCAAAGATCTTGGGAAAGCTGCCACTAAAAAAACAGCGGCGGAGAAAAACGCCGACAGAAAAGTGACCTTCTCTTTTTATTCAACTTCTAAAAAAGCACTGGAAGCCCAGTTTAACGAGAAAACAGCCCTTACCCTGCAGGTTACCGAAGGTTTGTTCCAAAAAGGAGAGCAGCCTCTTCTGGACTCTGTAGAATGGAAACCTGGGACTTACACTGTGGCCAAAGACGGAAGAATCAATTACGTGGTGATCAGCAAGATCGAAGCGCCGAGAAATAAGACCTTTGAAGAAGCCCGTGGACTGGCCATCTCAGATTACCAAAGCTATCTTGAAAAAGACTGGATTGCTCAGTTAAAGAAAAAATACCCGGTAGCCGTTTACGATGCCGAAGTACAAAAACTGATCAAAAAATAACCATACTACCATTCACCAAGCAAAGAGGCCGGAAATTCCGGCCTCTTTGCTTTTTATAAAAAAGGAATAATGTTGTATATTGCCTGTACTTTAAACAAGAATCGAGCGTTTAAAGGGTAAATTTCAAAAATTAATGACACGTTTTTTATATAGATCCTCCATTGTACTGGCAATGGTATTTCTTCTGATCGTAAAAACTCAGGCACAAGTACTGGATAGAATTATTGCCAAGGTGGACAATTACATTGTACTGCAATCGGAGCTGGAGATCGCTCACGAACAGTTCAAAGCAAATATGGAAGTTGCTTCTACCGAAGACATCGAATGCAAAGTACTTGAAACACTGATCATCAATAAACTTCTGCTGGCCAAAGCCGAAATTGACTCCGTGGTGATCGAAAGACACCTGGTGGACGACCAGCTTGAGCGCCGGATGCAATACTTCATCTCTCAGGTAGGCGGAGCCGATAAGATCGAGCAATACTATGGAAAATCACTGGACGATCTGAAATCCGATCTGCGCAAACAGGTGAAAGAACAGATGGTCATTCAGAGAATGCAGGAAAACATCACCACTAAAATTAAAGTTACTCCTGGCGATGTGAAGAAGTTTTTCCATAGTATTCCCCAGGACAGTCTCCCTTATTTTTCTACAGAAGTAGAAATAGGCCATATCGTCAAAAAAGCCATCATAAGCAAAACACAAAAAAATCTGGCCCGGAAAAAGCTGGAGGAAATCCGTCAGCGTGTCATCAACGGAGAAGATTTCTGTGAGCTGGCCAAAATATATTCCGAAGATCCGGGATCTGCCAGACTATGCGGTGAATTAGGCTATTTCGGGAAAGGCGACCTCGTACCGCCGTACGAAGCAGCTGCTCTTAAGCTAAAACCGGGAGAAACTTCTCCGGTCATCGAAAGTGAATTCGGTTATCACGTCATCCAACTGCTGGGTAGAAAAGGAAATGAATACAACTCCCGGCATATCCTCATCAAAGCAACTTCTTCGCAGAAAGACATTCACAATTCTGCCGAATATCTTGACAGTTTAAGACAAGCGATCCTGGATAATAAGATATCCTTTGAAAAAGCCGCCAAGGAATTTTCAGACGATAAAATGACCAGTCCAAGCGGAGGGATGTTCCAGGACCAGAATACCGGAGACACCAGAATTTCTCTTGAAAACATAGACCCGGGCCTCTTCTTTGTCATTGATACCATGAAACTGGGGACTATCACCCCTCCTTTTCTTTTCCGGATGGAAGACGGGACCGAAGCCATGCGTATCGTATATTACAAAACAAAAATAGCTCCGCACCAGGCCAACCTGAACGATGATTATCAAAAAATACTGACCGCTACCGAAGAGGAGAAAAAGAACAATGCCATCAACGAATGGTTTGATAAGACCAAAGGGGAAGTCTATATAGACATTCACAGCGATTACAAACATTGTCAGATCTTACAAGCTCAATAACAACATAAATGGAAAAATTCACGTCGGATGTAGAAGCCGCCAATTCACTTTTTGAGGCGAACAAAAAATTAAAAGCGGAGATCTCAAAGATCATCGTAGGACAGGAAGAAGCTGTCCAACTGGTCCTGACCGCTATCTTCTGTCAGGGACACTGCCTTCTGGTAGGAGTACCCGGACTAGCCAAAACACTTTTGATCAATACGATCTCCAAAGCACTGCACCTCGATTTCAAAAGGATCCAGTTTACACCCGATCTGATGCCTTCCGATATCTTAGGTTCAGAAACACTGGATTCCAACAGAAATTTCAAATTTGTAAAAGGGCCGATCTTTGCCAACATCATCCTGGCCGACGAGATCAACCGGACCCCTCCCAAAACACAAGCTGCATTGCTGGAAGCTATGCAGGAGCAGTCTGTTACCATCGCCGGACAGATCTATAAACTGGATAAACCCTTTTTTGTACTGGCTACCCAAAACCCGATCGAGCAGGAAGGTACTTATCCGCTTCCGGAAGCTCAACTGGACCGTTTCATGTTCAACCTTAAACTTGATTATCCAAGCTACCAGGAAGAGGTAAACGTAGTGAAAAACACGACCTCCAATGTGCATGCAGAAGTAACTCCGGTGATCAGTGCCGAAGAGATAAGAATGTACCAGGAATTGGTACGAAAAGTACCAGTGGCGGACAACGTGATCGAATATGCTGTACAACTGGTACATAAAACCCGTCCGGGCGGTGAACTGGCTACGGCTATGACCAATACGTACCTCGAATGGGGTGCAGGACCAAGAGCCTCACAGTTCCTTGTATTAGGGGCTAAGTGCAATGCATTACTTAACAACAAATATTCTCCGGACATCGAAGATGTGAAAGCAATTGCTCTTCCCATCCTAAGACACCGTGTGGTAAGAAATTTCAAGGCAGAAGCAGAAGGAGTAAGTGTAGACGATATTATTACCAAACTGTTGTAAAAAACAGCATCACCACATACCGTTTATCTCTCATCTGTTTAAATGACAAATTTGTTCCGGTATTTTATCGGGCTGATTTTTATTTCATTTTCTTTCAGTCCATCAAAAGCCCAGGTCAGCCCTTCCGATTCGCTCGCCCTGGCAGAGTTATACCATCTGACCAATGGAAACAACTGGAACAATCATCAGCACTGGCTTACCGGAAACGTTTCTGCCTGGTACGGAATCACAGTGCAAGCCGGAAGGGTCACTGAAATAGCACTTCCCAACAACAATCTTACGGGCCAGCTACCTACCTCCTTTTGCGATCTTACAGCGCTAAAATACCTGTACCTGTCCTACAATAATTTTGAAGGAGATATCCCCACCTGCTTCGAACAGCTTATCCTCCTCAACACTATTGACCTTCGTAACAATCGTTTCACAGGTGCAGTCCCTGCAGGGATCACCGGTTTTACGATGCTCGCCGATCTCCTGATCTCCCACAATAAGTTCGAACAACTGCCTAACCTTACGCCGCTTAGTGAATTTTCCAATCTCCTTGTACAAAACAATAAATTTACGTTCGAAGACCTGATCCCCAACAAGAATATTCTTAACTTTCAATACATTCCCCAAGACAGCATCAATGAAAAACACGATACGCTCGTCAACCTGAAGGATACTATTACCCTGCAGGTATTGATCCCTGGCAGCGACCATCTATTTCAGTGGTATAAAAACGGAATTCCTTTATCAGACGATCTTCATTACCAGGGGACGACCACTGCTGCAATGAGTATCTACAAACTTATTCTTTCCGATAGCGGACACTATACTTGCCATGTTACCAATCCTCACCTCGCAGACCTTATCCTGATACGAAAACCGATCTCTCTACGGATCCACGACAACAGACTTCTCCAGGAAATCCATTTTATTCCGGGCAACAGCTTTCACTGCGGAGACCTCCCCCTAAAAATAGAAGCGTACTCCAATGCTTCTCTTCTTCTTTTACATCAACCTGTCAACGGACCGGCAACGTTTCAGAACGATACTCTTATTCCACATACTCCCGGCACTTTCATCCTGACTTTCTACAACGAAGGCAATGATGATTACAGACCTGTTCAGAAAGATACGGTGATTATCGTACTTCCCTCTACAGCTCCTTCTCCTGAGATCTCCCAAGTACTGCCCACACAACTCAATGATCCGCTTGAATTGTCAGTACCTTACCTGAACGATCACCAATATAGCTGGATTCTCCCCCGGCAGGATACGATCCTCCATAATGTGTATGCCCTGGAAAACGTCCAAGAAGAAGACGCCGGAACGTATACCATTCTGGTAAGCCAAAATTCTTGCCTTTACTATAGTCAAACCCTCACGATCAATTTTGCGCTATCAGTACCGGTTACCGTATATGAGCTTATCACTCCGGATGGAAACGGACAAAATGATTTCTTTTATATCCAGAACATAGAACAATACCCTGACAACGAAGTCAGGATTTTTAATGCCTGGAATCAAATGATGTACAGTAGTAAAGGATATACCAATGACTGGACAGGAAAAGAACTTCCCGGCGGAACTTATTATTATGTAGTCAGCATACCAGCTCTCGGAAAATTATTAAAAGGTCCTGTCTATATAAAAAAATAAAAATAACTGATGCGAATTTCCCTGGTTCTTTTATTTTGTATTCTTTCTTTATGCATAAAAGCACAGCCGGTACTACCGGTCGCTGGTTTCCAGCACGCTTTACTACTCTTTAACCCTGCCTGCGCCGGAGCCAATGACGAAGTGAATATTGCAATACTGCACAAAAATCAATGGGCGTCTTTTCCCGGAAGTCCTTCTCTATATGCTCTCAGCCTTCATACTCCTTTTAACTACGGACGATTAGGAGCAGGAATGAACCTTCAAAATGAATCAGCAGGACATCAGAATTTTCTCTATTGGAACGGAAATTTCTCGTATAAAATCAATTTCATGCGAGGAAAACTTTCCATGGGTGCAAAAGCGGGACTGATGCAATGGAGCGACCGCACCGACAAACTGCTTATTAAAGACGATGGCGAAACGATCGAAAGGACTACAAGGATCATTCCGGATATAGGCGCAGGACTTTTCTACAAAGATGCTCTCTATACCGGAGGTATATCGGCAGGTTATGTACCAGGTATCTATGCAGGAAATGCTACCACCGGGAAAATGTATTACCAGTTTTCATTCGGTAAAACACACCCCATCGGCCAACATTTTCTATTCCAGCCCTCCCTACTGTTCAGGTACACCACCGCTTTTTCACCTCAGCTAACGCTTTCAGCCCCGATAGAATATAAAAAAACAATCTGGGCAGGTCTTTCCTACAGAAATACTTCCGTCCTTACCCTGATGATGGGATTGAATCTTAATCAGCTCTTCCACAACCAGCATGATTTTATCAGCTTGTTTTATTATTGCGACTATTCAGCAGGAAGTACAAGAGCATTAGGAAATGCTCATGAGCTTATGCTACTGTTCAGGCCCGGTAAAAGCCGGAACATTGCCAGCATCCTGAAAAAACGTACTACTGTTAATCCTTTATATTTCGACTAACGATGAGAATACTGATCATTTTCGCCATGATAGGAAGTCTGTCTACTACAGGTATTGGGCAAATTTCCATGCATCGGTATCAGGAACGGGCCGATGCCTATTATGCTACCGGACAGTACAGCAAAGCGATTCCGGATTACGAACGTTTTCTTCATAAGAAAAAAGATACACAGACGATGCTGAAACTAGCTACGAGTTTTCAGAAGACCCAACATTTCCAAAAAGCACTGGCCTTATATAAAACGCTCGTTCAGCAAAACTCCACAGCGGATACGTTGAATCTTCTCTATGCAGACCTTTTAAAAAGACAACAACAATACTCCGAAGCAAAAGAACAATACTTATTACTCTCCCGGCAATTCCCCGGAAACAAAAAATATCCTTTGTATGCACAATACTGTGACAGTGCCATGATGCCGGAAACCGATCCGCACATAGAAATTGAACCTCTCCGGTCTGTTAACTCTCCTTACTCCGACATCACTCCTGTACAATACAAAAACGGATTGGTCTTCTCTTCCAACAGGGAAACGACCCTGATCAAAAAGAAAACCAGCGATACCAACCTTCCCTTCTACGATCTATACATTGCTACCGGAAAAGATAGCCTGACCTATACCCGGGTTTCTCCTTTCTCTTCAAAACTCAATACCGTGCACCATGAATGCTGTGCCTCCTTTACAGGAGATTACAAAAAAATATTTTATACCAGAAGTCTTGATGTGCAACCAGGAGACGGGCAGGGAGCAAAGAATACCTTAAAAATGTTCAGTGCTGCGTGGGAAAACAATACCTGGCAGGAACCGTATTCTTTCCGGTTCAACGACAGTACCCACTCCTACGGGCAACCAACGGTAGAAGCCTCCGAAGAATTATTTTTCTTTACGTC
Organism: uncultured Chitinophagaceae bacterium; assembly: GCA_964437245.1. Lineage (GTDB taxonomy): Bacteria > Bacteroidota > Bacteroidia > Cytophagales > Cytophagaceae > JANYCO01. Next base: position 10,975 of record CAYTGJ010000059.1, on the reverse strand, counting down.
AGACCGGTTAGACGGCTATGGAGGAACCGACCTTTACGTTTGTTTTAACATAGACCATAAATGGACCGATCCGATCAACCTTGGCCCCAAGATCAATACTCCATACAACGAACTATATCCTTTTTTTCATCCCGACGGTACGCTCTATTTTTCCTCCAACCGGCCGGAAGGATTCGGAGGATACGATCTCTATAAAGCTACAGAAAACGATCAGGGAGATTATGATAACGTCATTCATCTGGGAGCTCCGATCAATTCTCCGGAAGATGATTTATCTATCTTCTGGAACGCAGATTACAGCATCGGGTATTTTTCTTCTAACCGTGAAGGAGGAATGGGTCTGGAAGATCTTTACAGGATCCTAAAAAAATAATGCAAGCCCCGATCCCCGGAAGACTATTTATAATACATTTTTTCTCCTGCTTCGATCCGCATATCCACTTTGTTTTCAGGAGGAGGTACCGGGCAACTGAACCGGTAGTTATAGACACAATACGGATTATAAGCCAGATTAAAATCAATGATCAGCGTAGTGGTATCCTTTATTTCTAGATCAATATAACGTCCGCCGGTATAGGTTTCCTCTCCGTTCGTATCATCATAAAAAGGAATAAAATAACTCTTATCCTCTTCGCCCAGGGAAGCTTTCCTGTATAGGGTCACCGTATCCGTCACATCTTTGATACGAAATACCGCCAGAGCATAACGCCAGTATTTATGTTTTTCTCCGTCATTATTCGCCATCCTTATAAAAGAGGAATCTTTGATCAGGATCAGCTCAGCTCTTGTTCTGAAGGTCCTGTCCGGTTCAAAATACGTTAGCTCTCTGAATCCTATCTGATCCTCGATGGGAGAACCATTTGCAGTCTTAAAGTAATCGTCTTTTTCGCTCCGGTAATTCAGGATATCCTGCTGGTAACGATCCTGTAACCCGCTTTTGATCACAGAAGTCATAATAAAGCCAATGGATATAATAATACCCGTCACAATAAGTGTCTTCGTTTTTATTTTATGAGAGCCTACCTTCATCTACAAAACTGTAATAAGCAAAATCTGTATATATTAAATGGTCAATCACCGGTATGTCCAGTAGTTTGCCTGCTTCTATCATTTTTCGTGTAAGAATAATATCGGCTTCACTGGGCATTATATTTCCGGAAGGATGATTATGCACTAATATAACAGCACTGGCCAGATTTTCCAAGGCCGTTTTAAAAATCAACTTAGGATCTACCACCGTCCCTGAAATTCCCCCTGTGCTGATCATGATCTTTTTCAATACTATATTAGCCCTGTTTAGCAAAATAATCCAAAATTCCTCATGTTCAAGATCCATCATATGCGGGGTCATCAGAGTATAAATATCTTTGGAAAAATTGATTTTATCTTTCTTGGGCGAATCGTTTTTTTTTCTCCTTCGTCCAAGTTCAAGAGCACTGATCACTGACAGAGCCTTGGCTTCTCCGATTCCCCGGAACGTCTTCCATTCTTTGAGCGAAAGTCTGGCCAGTTCTCCCAGATCATTCTGAACATAACTTAATACATGCCTGGAAAGCTCTACCGCCGACATTTCCGGATTCCCGGATCCTATCAGGATCGCAATAAGTTCTGCATCTGAAAGTGCCGAGCGCCCTTTCATCATCAATTTCTCCCTGGGCCTGTCTTCTTCTGCCCAATCTTTGATCTTAAGATTATTTTTCTTTTCGGACAACATAAAAAATAGTAAAAAATTAACGTAATACAACCATTACTACCACAAGTACTTTTAGCAAAATCTTCGCTTACCGTAAATACTGCCTATGACGAAAAATGGCAGTGCTGATCTGAGCCAGTCAATCTAAAGTACTTATGATTTCAAAAAATAACCTCTGCTTACACCGTAACCCTGGCTGAAAGACAGGACCTATACAAGTACAGAGGGTAAAACTAAAAGCCTTATGGAATATCCATAAGGCTTTCGGTATAATGAGTTACAGGCTGATTACTTCAATCCTGCCACCAAATTAGCCAAACCTGACTTTTTGTTGGATGCGTTATTTTTGTGGATAATACCATTTTTAACAAGTTTATCCAGAACACTCTGAGCTGTTTTGAAAAGTTCAGTAGCAGCTTTCTTCTCTGTAGCTGTTTTTACTTTTTTAAGAATAGTACGCGCAGTTTTCAACTGATATCTGTTTCTTAATCTTTTAGCCTCGTTGCCTCTGATTCTTTTTAACGCAGATTTATGATTAGCCATTTTTTATATTATTTTCTGTTCAATCAATTTTTATGGACTGCAAAGGTAAGTATTTTATAGTGAATTACAAATATTTTGTAGCTTCGTCACGGACTTATCCATAGAGCAAGTCTCAAATCAATAGTAATAAACTGTATATCAGATTACTAATTTTTTATTTTTAACTTTTTATGTATTCAAAAACTTTATTTTTATTGCTTTTTTTTCTGCCGGGAACCTCGAATTTATATGGATGGGGCTTTTTGGCCCACAAACAGATCAACAAACTGGCTGTTTTTACCCTTCCTCCCGAAATGTTCGGCTTTTACAAAAAACACCTCGATTTTATAGAACACAATGCGGTAAATCCGGACAAAAGACGCTCAATAGTGAAAGAAGAAGCCTGCCGGCATTATATAGACCTTGATGCCTATCCCGATTCACTCCCTTTTTACTGGCAGGAAGCCATTCAACTATTTCCCCAGGATTCTCTGCTACGCCATGGAATTGTACCCTGGCATATCCAAAAGATCAAACACCAGCTGACCAAGGCCTTCCGGCAAAAAGATTCCGACCGAATACTCCGCCTTTCTGCAGACCTCGGTCATTACGCCTCCGATGCGAATGTCCCTTTGCATACGACTAAAAATTACAACGGACAACTTTCCGGTCAGCACGGCATTCACGGTTTCTGGGAATCCAGGCTTCCGGAATTATTTCATTCCGGCTATGATTTTTTTTGCGGAAAAGCCCGATATCTTGAAAATACTCAACAGGAAGCCTGGAACTGTGTATACCAGGCGCACGCAGCAGTAGACTCAGTACTGCATTTTGAGCAGCAATTGAACCATATGTTTCCCGACGACCGGAAATATGCGTTCGAAGAACGAAACGGGACTACGGTCAAAGTATATTCGGAAGAATATTCCAACGCTTATCATCTGTTGCTTTCCGGGCAGGTAGAACGAAGAATGCAGGCGTCTGTTCTCTTTACAGGAAGCTTGTGGTACACCTGCTGGATAGATGCCGGTCAGCCGGATCTGATGGGATTACTGGAATATGAATTTTCACCGGAAGAGAAGAATGCACTGGAAGAAGAAAAGACAGCGATCCCTACACACGACCACTGTCTTCATTGAAAATATATTCTTAAAATCCGTTCGACCCCAGTAAAATCTAATTCAGGGCTACTCCTTCTCTTGCCTGCGTAAACAAATACTGCAGGGTATCTTTGTGCTGATAATCGGGTTCCTCCTGTTCTATCTTCGCCTTAATCACCGCTACCCTTTCCTCCAGCTTGGGGTGGGTCAATAAGAACGAAGGTACTTTATCTGCCATTTTATTTTCTTCGAGCATCCGCTCAAACATTGTCGCCATATACACGGGATCTCCCTGGTTGAGCATAATCGTGGCATACCCAAATTCATCCGATTCGGATTCTGCATCTCTGCTGTAGGAAAGTTCTTCTATGGCAGCAGCATTCTCCGCCACCACCGCAAGCGTACCGCTATAATCCTGGAATACCAATGAAATCAGCATATAGTTAGACAGGTTTTTAATGATCATCTGCAGAGAATGTCTTTTTTCAATATGTCCCACCTCATGCCCCAGCAAGCCGATCAGCTCATTATAGTTTTTCATACTATCCAGTATTCCCGAATACACAACGATCTCCCCTCCGGGCAAAGCAAATGCATTCATCTCATTTTGCTTCACCACCGTAATATGAATGGGATACTCGGTAGAAACGTTCAGTGCCTGATAGAACTGATTGATAAAAACGGTACGGGCAGTATCCTGCTCAAAGGTTTTCATATACTCTTTGTACAAAGACTGTCCCATAGAGATCTCATACTCCTTCGGGAATACCTTTGCGGTAAACTTGATGGCCGAGGGGATAAGAACGAAATAGGTAAGCAATACAAATCCTGCAAGGAAACCCAGCGCCATCAGAATCCCTTTTTTCCCGAATTTGTCAAAAAAACGATGAGCATCTTTCAAATGCGGCGACCGCGGATCCCATAATTTATAACTTTCAATAAAATCATGTCCTTCTACTTCCAGGCTTTGCGGCAGATCAACTGGCTTCAGCATCAAGACATGCCTTTTCCCGAAGCTTTGCAACTGAACAACATTTTCAAACAGCAAAAACGCTACTTCTCTTTTGGTTTCAACAGAAAACAACCGGAGACCGGAAGACTCGAAGGAGACCAGTACATTTTCCGGTTTTGCCGACTGACCGTTATAATAAGCGCCGTGATAACTATTGACCATACTTAGATAATTTGAAGATCCATATCCAGCGCATCAAACAATCCTTCTGCTACAGAACCTGATTTCAGATCTACCTTTTCCTGTATGATCTGATCAAACTGAATACTGCCTCTTACAGTGATCTTTTCTGCATAAAAATTCATAGTTCTCACAATGGCCACAGGAGTAGCCAATCCCAAAGTACAAATAATGATCAGCAGGTTTACAAACTTTAACTGAAACATATCCATTCCTGTCACCTCTGCTTTCAGAGTACCTTTAAGATGCAGATCGTCCTGGTGCATTCTTATATTACTTACCGAGAAATTGAAAATATTAGCACTCATTCTGAAATAATAAATTCCTAACGTAATATACATGAGTAATCCTCCTATCAGCGCCTGAGAAAAATAATATCCTCCGTCTCCTGTAAATTTAAACCGTATATTTCCCAGTCTCAGATTGCCCAACACTTCTTTGTAAATGTCTACCCGGAACCAGTGTGAATAGATCCCGAAACTCAACAGCGTGTAAAGCATTCCCAGGCCTACTACCTTGTACATAGAACCAATCGTCCCTACATATTGGAAATAAATTCCTCTCCAGGAAGAACGGGCCGCTCTGTAGCGCACTGTTCCATAGATCACAAGAGGGAGAATAGCGACAATTCCCGCTATAAACAGCAGGACCGACAATCCCGGGAAGCCCCAGTACTGTACCAGCAACATCAATCCGTATACCGTTCCTATGATCAGCACCGCACGAATGAATCCTTTGAACATTTCCTTTCCGGTACCATGAAATACAAAACGGCTTCCCATAAACTCGGATTCACCATAATTATATTGCATAAGTTTGGCTTTTGCCCAGGGATAATAAAGCCCTAGCGTAAGCACCGTAAACAGTGCATTTACAATGTAAATACGAAATAAAGTAGAAGAGTCGCCATGAAAGCTGAATTTCTTAATGATCTCTTTTTGCTTGTCCTCAGCAATAAACTTACCGGAAGTCCCCGCAGAGTCAGCGAAATTATTTTCCATATGTTTTTAGTTAGGTTGAATGAAATAAATGCAAGTGTTTAAAGGTAAGCATTTTTCAACAAAAATTACGTCTTCTACATTTGATTATGATAGAAGATCACCTGTTATTTTAGCTTTTTTTTATTTATTTTTGTAACTTTTAAGTTACATTTGTAGTTTAGTATTTTTGGAAGGATAAATGAATAAAATCCGGGAAATTGTAGCCTATAAACATTATTTCGAAGAATTTCTATCCCAACAACCCAAAAAGGTACAGGATAAAATCTTCAAGATAATAGAAGCTATAGAGACGCTTGAGAGAATACCACAGAATTATCTCAAACATTTAGAAGGAACCGATGGACTCTTTGAAGCAAGAGTTCAATTAGGTTCCAATATCTGGAGAGTATTTTGCTTCTTTGATAAGGGAAGATTGGTCATTCTATTAAATGGATTTCAAAAGAAAACACAAAAGACTCCGAAAAAAGAAATTGATAAGGCAGTTGAATTAATGAAGGAATACTATGAAAGCAAGAGGTAAAAATTCAAAACTAACTTCATGGTCTGACATTAAAGACCGTGTATATGGGGAGAAAGGAACCAAGAGACGTGATAATCTTGAAAGAGAATCTGAATCTTTCAAAATTGGTTTACTGTTAAAGAATGCCAGAGAATCCAGGAATCTAACTCAGGAAGAACTCGGATTAATTATTGACAAGAAAAGAACTTATATCTCACGGATAGAGAACGATGGAAGCAATATCACATTGAAAACCCTTTTTGATATAGTAGAGAAAGGATTAGGAGGAAAAGTCAGAATTTCCATTGACATATAAATTATATATGATCCTGATTAGAAAACCACTCCTCATGAGATACAAAATACCGGATACCAAAGGTGATCCAATGATTTTAGAATTATTTCATCTTGCATACAGAATCTATTTTTGAGATGGTAAATGATTGTTTCTGTGAAAAAAACACGTAAGTCCTGATAAAAGTATTCGCTTTAGTTCTTCCCAAACATCCTGTTCATATCCATCGTAAGTGTGATCCAGTTTTTCCCTCCTGCCAGGGAGTAAGTCGCTCTTGAAAAATCCAGCTCGAACGCTTTGATCCGAAGCATGACTCCCCATGAAAAACCAGCTGTTCCGGCTCTGTCTTCCAGGCGCATTTCTCTGCGCCGCTGAAAATTATAGGCCAGTCTTGCGTGAAGATTTTTAGTAATTAAAAACTCTGTCCCGATCACAAAATGTCTTAATGCTTTGTCTGCAAAATTCTTTTTCTGCGGTATTTCATTTCCATCAAGATCATACTTCTTATTTTGTGCCGTATCAAGATAAGTGATGTCAAACTTGTAAAGGTGATGTGCCGTGAGGGATAACCGCACCGGGATATGTTCCAGTTTGTAAGAAGTACCAAGTTGGATATCAAAAGGAGCACGCACCGGTGCATCCTTATTATATTTTTTAAGCGCAAAGCCTACATTTTTAAACGTAAGTCCGACCGTAAAATCCCGGGTAGGATGACGGAATACTCCTCCTGCATCCATCATGAGTCCATAAGAAGTATACGCCGGTGTAATGGAAGAAGCCACGTATTTCAGCGTACCTCCCAGCGTGAACAATCCGATGGTGTGTGACTTGGCGACCATGATCACAAGGTCCTGAGGACGAAAGGAACCTAGCTCATTGCCGGTTTCATCGCGTTCTACCATACTCCCGTAATTGATGTACTGGATCCCTCCGGCAAGCACTCCGATCTTTTTAAATTTATGGGCGTAAGACATAGAGCCTCCTTTTACAGAAGCAAAAAAAGGAATATAGCTGACCGATAAATACTGTTTCATGGTATCCCGGAGCAAGGCAGGATTCTGCCATACCATGTTTACATCTCTATCATATGTAGAAACGTTCATTCCTCCAAGCGCTGCCACATGAGCATTCCCCGGAAGATTGACAAACTGAAAAGAGTTTTGTCCTCCCGTCTGCGCCTGTACACTTCCGCAAAAGATTGTACAGAGTACAACTATGAAAATTATTTTTCTCAAGGAAACTATTTTGTAACAGCCTTAAACTTAAGATTTATTGAACTAAGGTTCAAGAACCGAACGTAAAAAAGCCTGTATTATTTTACAGGCTCTGGTTTTGATTTATGCTCTTCTCTGACCGTCAAATCCATCGGAGCTTTTACCTTGTCCTTCAGCAAGGCTATTTTAAGTACTTCTTCTGCTGTTTCAACATAGTGGAACTGCAATCCTTCCAGGTAAGAAGCTGCGATCTCATCAATGTCCTTTTTATTCTTTTTACAGAGTACGATTTCCTTGATCCCGGCACGTTTGGCTGCCAGTATTTTCTCCTTGATACCTCCTACCGGAAGCACTTTGCCTTTCAGGGTAATCTCTCCGGTCATCGCCAGTTTCTGTTTTACTTTTCGCTGGGTAAATACAGAAGCCAGAGAAGTCAGCATCGTGATCCCGGCAGAAGGACCGTCCTTCGGTACAGCACCCGCAGGTACGTGAATATGCAGATCAAACTGATCAAACAGACGATGATCAATATTCAGCTTATCGCCGATGGAGCGAAGATAAGACAAGGCCGCCACCGCCGACTCTTTCATCACCTCTCCCAGTTTTCCGGAAATGGAAAGCTTTCCTTTTCCTCTGTTCAAGCCTGCTTCAATATACAAAAGCTCTCCTCCCACACTGGTCCAGGCAAGGCCGGGTACAACCCCCGCCATCTCTTCACTGGTATACATTTCCTTGTCAAAATCTTCTGCTCCCAGGATTTTAAAAAGGTGTGCAGGTTCGATCGTTTTAGGATACGTTTCTTCCATCACAATGCTTTTGGCTACGTAACGGATCACTGCCGCGATCTTTCTTTCCAGCGCCCGCACTCCGGATTCTCTTGTATACCCTTCAACAATCTTTACCAATGCTTTCTGGCTGATGTTGACATCTTTTACTTTGACACCGTGCTCTGCTTTTTGTTTCGGTACCAGGTATTTTTTGGCGATCTCGACTTTTTCTTCCAGCGTATAGCCTGTAATGTCAATGATCTCCATTCTGTCCAGCAAAGCAGGCTGTAGTGTATCAAGACGATTGGCAGTAGCGATAAACAGTATTTTGGAAAGGTCGTATTCTACCTCCACATAGTTGTCCTGAAAGTTGGTATTTTGTTCCGGATCCAATACTTCCAGCAAGGCGGATGAAGGATCTCCTTTATAGTCCACTCCCACCTTGTCTATTTCATCCAATACGAATACAGGATTCGAGGTCTGCGCTTTTTTAATTCCCTGGATGATCCTTCCCGGCATAGCACCGATGTATGTTTTACGATGGCCGCGGATCTCCGCTTCATCGTGCAGCCCTCCCAGAGCCACCCTCACATATTTCCTGTCCAGTGCTTTGGCGATTGATTTCCCCAAAGAGGTTTTCCCTACTCCCGGAGGGCCGTACAGACATAGGATGGGAGATTTCATATTATCTTTCAGTTTCAGTACTGCCAGGTATTCGATGATACGTGCCTTTACTTTTTCCAGTCCGAAATGATCTTCGTCCAGGATCGCTTTGGCATGCTTCAGATCAAAATTATCCTTCGTCACTACTCCCCATGGCAAGTCCAGCATAAGCTCTACATAATTCATCGTAGTCGAATACTCCGGAGAAGAAGGATTTGACCGTTCCAGCTTTTTCAGTTCTTTCTCAAAGTGCATAGCCACACTTTCGGACCACAACTTCAGCTTTCCTTTTTCCCTGATCTTGTCGATCTCTTTTTCATGAGATTCCTGTCCCAGTTCTTCCTGCATGACCTTTATCTGCTGCCTCAGGTAATAATCACGCTGCTCCTGGTTGATGTCCGAATGCACTTTACTATGAATCTCCTGCTTCAGCTTTAACATCTGGATGTCTTTATCCATCAGTTCAAGCAGTCGTGTAATACGTTCGGCACCTTTGTTCACCTCCAGGATGGATTGCTTGTCCTGCACCTCTGCATTCAGATTGGAGGCCAGAAAATGAGTGAGAAAACTTGGGCTTTCAATATTGGTCAACGCAATGTTGGCCTCCTGAGGAATGTCAGGATTCAGTTTCAAGATCTTCTGAGCAGAATCTTTCAGCGTTTGTACAAGGGCCTTAAATTCTTTTTTGTCCAGGTCCGTAAAGTCTTCCTCCAGGACCTTTATCCTGGCAGAAAAGAACGGCTCGATGTTCACGATCTCTTCTACCTGAAATCTTCTTTGTCCCTGGATGATGATCGTGGTATTGCCGTCCGGCAGCACAAGCATCTTTAAGATCTTAGCAACGGTCCCGACTTTATAAATATCATCTACGCCCGGCTCTTCCAGTTTGGAATTTTCCTGGGCCACTACCCCGATCGTCTTATCTCCGCGATACGCCTTTTTGACCAGTTTGATCGATTTTTCCCGGCCTACTGTGATGGGCAGCACCACACCAGGAAACAACACCGTATTCCGCACCGGCAATAAAGGAAGTATTTCCGGGACAGCTTCTTTATTCATGCCTTCCTCATCCTCTGCTGTCAACAGCGGAATAAACTCTTCCGAATCCTCCCCCAGAACCTGTGTGATCAGAATTTTATGTGTTTCGTTTCTATTTTTGTCCATAATCGGAATGGTCTTTTTGATTTTGTTCAATGCCAAATTGACATTTTTTAAGATTAACCTGCTGATTACTCAAGGGTTATTAGGTCTTTAAATAGCCTCTTCGAACCCAGGAGTAAGACAATCAACACTTTGAAATTCAATAACCTTTTTGTACTTTTGACAGTGCAGTAAGCTGTTGAATAATAATTCCGTATTAATTGCATTATTATTGTACAATCCATGTGCCACAGCTATAATACGGGAAAAAACGACTGGAGTATTGAATGAAAAAACTCTTTTTACTATATATAATTTTTACCACCGGCTGTTTATTTGTCTCAAACATAGCTATTTGCCAGAAAGAGAAAAATAAATATATCACGAGAGAAGTCAAAAAATCCAATTTTGACACAGTGGCTGTTAAAAAGTCAGAGTTTCAGCTTGATTTCAGGAACCTCAATAAAATCCCTTATTATTATAAGCAGGAAGAATTTGCCCTTATCAAAAGGTACGAACAAAACCGGGATTATGTCAAATTACTCCCGGTACTGGAAAAATACGTTTCCAATTTCGGGATCGAAAACTTCAGTAAAGACAACGAGCTGCTCTGGCGACTGGGAAACTTATACGAATTGCTGGAACAAAACGAGAAAGCTCAATACATGTACCGGCTTTCGCTGAAAAATCATGCCGGGAAAAATTTCCGTCATGTCCTGAAAATGTACGATACCCAGACCACACTGGAAAAAGATAATTACGTGCCCCTCGAATATTATTACGAACTGGTAGAATACCGCAGCCTGATCGATACACTGCGCCCTCCCAAAAGTGTTTTCCTGAATATGGGAGAGCTGGTGAACGATATCCGTTATCCTGATTACGGACC
>CAYTGJ010000058.1:8779-25570 GCA_964437245.1 uncultured Chitinophagaceae bacterium | reverse complement strand
GGGTGGATAAAATACTCCCTTCCTTGTTTGAAGTAGAGATGTTTCCCGGGTTCGGTATTCTCATTATTCTGGCCTTTATCACCCTGATGGGGATTGTCGGGTCTTCGATTGTCGCCCGGCCGGCATTTAATTTCATGGAATATTATATGTACAAGATCCCTCTGATCAACCTCATCTATTCTTCTACCAAAGATGTGATCGGAGCATTTGTAGGAGATAAGAAGAAATTCAACCACCCTGTATTGGTACGGTTAAATAAAAACGAGGAAATATTCCGGATCGGTTTTATCACCCGGGAGAACCTCGAAACGATCAATATCAAAGATATGATCGCCGTCTATTTCCCCGACTCATACGGCTTTACAGGCAATCTGTATGTAGTCTCCAAGGATTCTATCGTCAGCATTGATGCGCCGAGTGCAGAAGTCATGAAACTGATTGTTTCAGGAGGAGTATCGGGAGCCCTTCCGGAGAAAGAGGCAGAAGAAAAATAATTAAAAATTTGATTAGTAAATGCGTAGAGATGTATTCCCATGCGTCTCTATGTTTTTTAAATGGATAAAATTAGTACACATACATTTCGAAACGGTATCACCATTGCACACCGGGAAGTAAGCCATACACGTGTGTTTCACTGTGGGTTTGTACTGGACATCGGAAGCCGGGACGAAGAAGTCATACAGGAAGGATTGGCTCATTTCTGGGAGCATATGGCTTTTAAGGGGACCTCCAAGCGAAAGTCTTTTCATATCATCAACCGCCTGGAGACGGTGGGAGGAGAGTTGAATGCTTATACCACCAAGGAAAAAATATGGTTTCATGCTTCCGTCCTGGACCAGCATGCTGAAAGAGCAGTAGAGCTGCTGACCGATATTACTTTTGATTCCGTGTTTCCGGAAAAGGAAATAGAAAAAGAAAAAAATGTTATTCTGGAAGAAATGTCGATGTACCTCGACTCTCCGGAAGATGCTATACAAGACGATTTCGAAGCCCTTTTGTTCAGGGATCATCCTTTGGCGCACAACATCCTGGGAACCCAGAAGTCTGTGAGTTCTTTCCGTCAGAAAAATTTCAAAACATTTTTAAAAGAAAACCTGGACAACTCCAGGCTCCTTTTCGTTTCCATCGGCAACATGCCTTTCGAAAAAATAAAAACGATCTGTGAAAAACATTTGTCGGAACTCCCTTCTTACAAGAGTAAAAAAAAGAGAACAAAAATATCGGAGCGGCATGCCATTTCTCACATAGTGAGAAAACCTATTTCTCAGGCACATTGCATGATGGGCCGGGCCGGTTATTCGGTCAAAGACGAACGAAGGCTCACTCTTTTTATGCTGGCCAATCTGCTGGGCGGTCCTGCGATGACCTCCCGGTTGAATATGTCCCTGAGAGAAAGGAAAGGATTGGTGTATACAATCGACGCCAGCTATACTCCCCTCACCGATACCGGCCTCTTCAGTATTTATTTCGGAACAGAGAAAAAACAACTGGAGCAAAGCATCGAATTGATTAAAAAAGAGCTCAGACTGCTACGTGAAACCAAATTGGGAGGAGTCCAGTTGCATGGGTTGAAAGAACAGATCAAAGGACAGTTGGCGATCGCCGAAGAGAATAATATTAGTTTCATGCAGATGATGGGACGCAGCTTGCTGGATTTTGGGAGTATCGAAAGCCTGGATTCTGTAGTGAAATCGGTGGATCGGGTATCGGCAGAAGCTATCCGGGAGCTCGCCAATGAATTTCTGAAAGAGAATAAATTTACCACCCTTACCTATATCCCCGAATAATATGGACTTTTTACCTCCTGACATAGAGTTGTATGCCGGGCAGCATACCCTGGAAGAACCACCTTTGCTGCAGAAATTGAGTAGGGAGACCCATGCAAAAGTACTGATGCCCCGGATGCTTTCGGGTAATATGCAGGGACGTCTGCTGGCAGCAATCAGCCATATGCTCCGGCCTTCGCGGATTCTGGAAATCGGTACTTTTACCGGATATTCGGCTCTTTGCCTGGCAGAAGGATTGGCCGAAAATGGGAAAATTATCACACTCGACATCAATGAAGAACTGGAAACAATGGTCAGGAGGTTTATCAGGGAAGCCGGACTGGAAGCGTCGGTGGATTACCGGATCGGGAATGCCCTGGAACTGATTCCTTCAATAGACGAAGTGTTTGACCTGGTCTTTATTGATGCCGATAAAATCAACTACCAGCACTATTATAACCTGGTAATTGACAAGGTTCGAAAAGGAGGTTTTATCATTGCCGACAATGTTTTGTGGAGTGGAAAGATTCTGCTCAAAGACGGTAAAAAGGCTGATAAGGATACTCAGGCCCTTCTTGATTTCAACGATTCGGTACATCAGGACCCAAGGGTAGAGAATGTTTTGCTCCCAGTCCGGGATGGATTAATGATTTTGAGAAAAAAATAGTAAATTAGGGACAGAAAACTCAATTTACTTACTCACTTAATTTAATGATAGCAAAATTAAGGCTCTTATTTGTTTTCCTGTTTGCAGGGATTACCATTCATGCTCAGCAATTACCCATTATAGAAGTTCCGGATGAAATCGAGTTTGCCGGAATGCAGCTTAAACTTACCAAAGAAGCACGGGAGATTTTACAGAAAGAAATATCTCTTCTGACCAAAAACGCAAAGTATTTTCAGATCAAGGTAGACCGTGCTAATCTTTACTTCCCTATTATTGACAAAGTATTTGAAGAAGAATCCTTTCCTAAGGATTTCAAATATCTTGCTTTACAGGAAAGTAGTTTTATTGCAGATGCAGTATCCAAATCCAATGCCGTAGGATATTGGCAGTTCAAAAAAGAGAGTGCGATAGAAGTAGGGCTGAGAGTAGATCATGCCATTGACGAACGGATGAACATAATAGTTTCTTCCCGTGGAGCAGCGAGATACCTGAAAAGAAACAATGCCACTTTTGATAACTGGATTTATTCTCTGCTCTCGTACAACCTGGGTTTAGGCGGAACGAGATCCCAGATCTCCACTTCCAACATCGGCGTGAAAAAAATGGTCATTGACGATAAAATGCATTGGTATGTCATGCGTTTTCTCGCTCATAAGCTTGCCTATCAGAACGCAGTAGGCAATGCCGAGAAAGTTGATTCGGTGCTGGTCCCTTATATCAACGGTGCCAATAAGACCATCAGCGACATTGCTTCCGAATATAACCTGGATGCAGCGAAGATCCTTGCCTATAACAAATGGCTGAAGGCCGGTCAGATCCCTGCCGATAAGATCTATCCCGTAGTACTGGCCATGCCGATGGAGCAGGCCAAAGAATATGCGAAGGTGAATCAGCAACCGGAAGAGGTAGAAAAGAAAGACCCGAAAGCAAAAAAAGAAAAATTCCCCTCCGTGGCGGATATCAATATGAATACGCTCAGTTCCTTTGCCCATATTTTTGTGGTCAACGGAGTAGAAGCCATTCTTGCTAAGACAGGAGATAACAGTATAAAACTTGCCACAAAAGGGAAAATCAGCAAAGAGGAATTTTTGAAATACAATGAAATGCGCTCGTTCGACGATGTGATCCCGGGCCGGATTTATTATCTCGGACATAAAAAGAACAAAGCGATGGTGATGTTTCATACCGTTCAGTACGATGAATCACTCTGGGATATTGCACAGAATTACGGGATCCGGTCAGAAGTGATCCGGGAAAAGAACAGGATGGATGCCAATGAGGCACTCGATCCGGGAAGAGTGTTATGGCTTCGTACCAAGCGACCTAAAAACAGACCGGTGGAGTACAAGGCAGTGGAACGCCCTAAACCAGTAGTGAAAGAGCCTGTGAATGTTCCGGTAAAAGAAAACGTGCTTCCCAAAACAGAACCACTAAAAACTTCGGATAATATCTTTACTCATTATAATACCGCTGCACAACCTTTTGTACTGGATTCCACCAGGTATGTCTATACAAATCATGAAGTAGCCTCCGGAGAAACATTATTCGGAATTTCCAGGAAATACCAGGTGCCTACCGATAGCCTGATGTACTGGAATGGGTTGGAAGGGTATGGCATCAAACTGGGGCAGAACCTGGTAGTAGGATATAAAGCTAAAGTTTCGGAGCCTCTTATTCATACAGTGATCACGGGGGATACCTTTTATAAAATAGCACGTCAATACAATGTTTCTGTGGCAGAACTTCAGCAGTGGAACGATCGGACCGATCTGAATCTGAAGTTAGGTGATAAATTAGTGATTAGGAAAAACCAACCGTAACGGCTATGGCCAAAGGCTTTTCATATAATGAATCGTTTTTAAAAATAGCGTATGAGTCTATCCGGGAAGCTATTCTTGTGACAGACCATGAGAAGAATATTACCTATCTGAATCCCGCCGCCGCCAGGCTTCTTAAAATGTCTTTTGCACAATTAGCGGGGAAGAATATTGTAAAAGAACTACGGGTTCTTGAGCGGGAAACTCAAAGGAAAGAGGTGGGATGGTTCAAGGCATTACAGGAGGCTGATCCCGGAACTGGATTTTTTTTACTTCAGACTCCTGACAAAAGAAAAGTAAGTGTTAGCATCAACGTGACTCCGGTACCCGGTCAGGAAGGGTATATCGTACGACTTACCGAAACGTTTGGAGAGCAAGAGCTGCTTCTCAGCGTCAGTGAAAGTGAGCGGAAATATAAAGGACTTTTTGAGAATACGATTGAAGGGATTTTTATCATTGATCATAAAGCAAACATTGTGGACTATAATCCGGGAGCCTGCCAGATATATGGACGGCAGGATTTCTCCGGAATGAATGTCTATGATTTGTTTCCTCACAACAGCATGACTGAAAATAAAAGGTTATGGAAAAAATTTGAGGCAGAAGGAAAGATCAGTGGTTCCTATCGCTATAACCTGCCCGACGGTCAGGTGACCTATATCGAATTCAAGGCCAAAGCCAATTATTTGCCGGACCTGCACCTGGCAGTATTAAATGATGTAACAGAAAAAAGACTGACGGAAAAGGCCTTGTTAAAATCCGAAGCCAATCTGAAAGCGATTTTTGACAGCAGCGAGCAATGTATTATTTTGCTGGATGCAAATTATAAAATTATTGCAGCGAATGTCAAAGCAGGTTTGTACACGAAAAAGATCCTGGGGAAAACACTTTTTATCGAAGAGAATATACTGAACTATATCATCAACCAGGACTTATTTATCAGCGAATACAACAAGGCAAAAAAGGGTGCGAAAGTGATTGCCGAAAGAAATATCGTTGGCGTTGATGGAGAAGACAACTGGCTGGAGTTTGTATACATACCGATCAAAGACAGTAAAGGAGAGATCGTAAGTATCTGTTATTCCTCCGAAAATATAAACAACCGGCGAAGAGAAGCCTTGATACTGGCTGAAAGCGAACAGAAATTCAGAAGCCTTTCCGAAAATTCGCCGGATATTATTTACATCATTGATCTGTCGCAAAGAAAGATCAGCTATTTTAATCGTAATAACATTCTGGGCCATTCCAGCGAAGAGCTTACTACTTCGGAGGCCTGGATAGAAATTGTATATCCGGGCGATTATCAGCGGGTGGTGGATCATTGGCAGAAATTTTTGAAGTCCAGGAATAAAAATCCCGGCTCTATCGAATACAGAGTCCGAAGAGCCGAAGGAGATTATGAATGGGTCTCAAACCGGCATATTGCGATCGAGCGCAATGAAAAAGGATTACCTACCAAGATCCTGCTCAATATTACAGTCATTACGGACCAGATCAAAGCACAGGAAGCCCTGAAACAAAGTGAGACCAGGCTGAAAGCACTGATCGAGAACACGACCGACCTGGTATGGTCCATTGACAATGAGTTTAACCTTACGGCTGCCAATACAGCTTTTATAGAGCTGATCAAAAATAATTATAAGAAGAAGATCAGAGTAGGGGACAACTTATATGCGATGCTGCCCAACCTGACCCACGATGGCTGGCTGGCCCTGCATGTGACGGCATTGAAGGGGAAACGTGTAATGGCGGAGTTCTCCTGGCAGACCAAAAAGAAAGAGAACCTGTTTTACGAAATTTCATATAACCCGATCTACGATGCGGAAAACAGTGTTTACGGAGTGAGTGTATTTGCCCGGGATATTACACAACGTAAGGTCAATGAAGCTACGATCGTACAAACCAATTTTGAACTCGACAGCTTTGTATACAGAGCCTCTCACGATTTGAGAGCACCGCTTCGTTCTATCCTCGGGCTGGTAAACATCATCAATTCACAATCAACTGAAATAGATAAAAGTAATTATATCCGGCTGATCGAAAAGAGTGCGATGAAACTCGATAACTTTATTTCTGATCTCATCAACTTCTCCAGAAACAGTCGTGCTTCCGTAGATATTGAAGAAGTGGATTTTACTACAATCATAGCAGAATGTAAAGAAAATCTCCGTTTTATGGAGAGTGCAGAGAAAGTAGAGTTTAGTTCTAAAGTGAGCGGCTCAGCCGTATTTTATTCGGACCCCAAAAGGATCTCGATCTTTTTAAATAATTTTCTATCCAATGCCATCAAGTATCAGGACCCTAATAAAAAGAACAAATCGTTTGTGAGCATTCAGGTCAGCGTGTCTGCCCGGCATGCGCTGATTACAATCGAAGACAATGGAGTAGGGATCAAGAAAGAATACCAGTCTAAAATTTTTAATATGTTTTTCAGGGCTTCTGAAAACTCGTTTGGCTCTGGTCTGGGGCTTTATATTGCCCGTCAGGCAATAGAAAGATTAGGCGGAGAAATAAAAGTGGAGTCCCGGCTGGGAGAAGGAACGACTTTTAACATCACCCTTCCTAACCTGGAAGAAAAGATGTTTGACATCACCTCAATGTAAAATGTTGTACGGGTTGTTTTTTTCGAAAAAAAACGATGCCGATAAAAAACAGATCGAACGTCATTCCTACAGCAGGATGTTGTTTGATCTCCTCCCAGGCTTTTTTCATTTCGGCAGACCAGTAGATATCGTCAAAGACAAAGATGGAATCTTCGTGGGCTTTTTCAAGGCAGGCGGAAAAATAACGGAGTGTTGGTTCATACCGGTGGTTGGCGTCAAAAAAAACAAAGTCTGCTGACGGCACTTTGGCTAATGTTTCAGGAAGCGTATGATCTATATTCCCTTCGATGGCTTCAATATTCCGGACCGATAGTGTTTGAAAATTTTCTTTCGCCAGAGCGAGTGTATTGGGACAGCCTTCAAAAGTATACACCTGGCCGGCCGGATTGGCCATTGCCTGATAGAGCGTGGTAAGTCCCAGGGAAGTACCGAGGTCAAGGATCACAGAAGGTTTCCGCTCCCGGATGATCCGGTAGATAAGTTGAGCCAGGGCCGGCTTTTTTTCAGAATGCCTGGCAATAGAGGCTACCTTCCGGGTCCTGGAATTACGGATGCTCGATCCTGCTCCATAATCGGTGATGAGAAGGGAGGCAGTGCTTTTCTTTAATTCTTTGCGAAGCCGTTCGATCGGAACATGTTCCGGGTCTGGTGCCTGAGGTTTGATCAGGGTTGTGTAAAAGGTGTAAGCAAACGGGGAATGCAGGGAATGCTCATCGCGTGCATGGAAAAGATACCGAATGTATTGGGTAATCAGGAAGAACTTATTCAAACGAAAAATCAATTAAGCCTGTAGGGCACGATCATGTTGAAGGCAGGAATTTTTACATTAAATTTGTATTCGTCTACCGTACGTTGCATCATGTAGGTGCCCACCATTTTTCCTATTTCGGTATTAAGGTTGCATCCGGAAACATATTCATACGATTCGCCTGGTTCGATCACAGGCTGTTGTCCTACTACTCCTTCGCCTTCTACCTGTCTTTCCGCACCGTTGGAGTCATAGATAAACCAGTGACGTCTCAAAAGCTGGATGGTATATTCGCTGTGATTTTCGATATGGATTCTGTAATTGAAGACATAGTGAGACTGACCAGGGCTGGAATACTCCGGTTGGTAAGCGGTGATAACGCTCACTTTTATGCCATTTGTTATTTCAGTTACCATGTCAGACATGATCGATATTATATTTAATGTATATTATATCTAATTTTTACTAATTTAGAAAATTAATTGCCAAAAGTCCAGAAATTATATTATTTAATTCCCAAACACCGGCAAAAGGTATCAATACTAATGATTTTAAGTACAAATGGACGTTAAAATAGAAGAATCCTGGAAAGAAAGGTTAAAACCGGAATTTGAAAAATCCTATTTTTCAGCACTTGCAGATTTCCTGAAACAAGAAAAAAGCCAGCACGTGGTCTATCCTCCTGGCAGTATGATCTTTCATGCGTTTGAGAAGTGCAGCTTTGAGGAGGTGAAAGTGGTGATCATCGGACAAGATCCCTACCATGGTCCGGGGCAGGCCCACGGACTTTGTTTCTCGGTCAACGATGGGGTCCGGCATCCGCCTTCCCTCCAGAATATCTTTAAAGAGATTCAGAACGATCTCGGGAAATCCGTACCACAAAGTGGGAACCTGGACCGGTGGGCTTCTCAGGGAGTACTGTTGTTGAATGCCACTCTTACCGTAAGAGCCAATACCGCAGGTTCTCACCAAAATAAAGGCTG
The DNA here is from genome assembly GCA_964437245.1 of uncultured Chitinophagaceae bacterium. GTDB lineage: Bacteria > Bacteroidota > Bacteroidia > Cytophagales > Cytophagaceae > JANYCO01. The sequence goes on along the minus strand of CAYTGJ010000058.1, from coordinate 16,986 downwards.
GGAAGAGTTTACGGATGAAGTGATCCGGAAAGTGTCGGAGGAAAAGGAGGGGATTGTTTTTATTTTATGGGGAGCGTATGCACAGAAGAAGGGATTGATTATTGATCCGCATAAACACCTGATTTTAAAAGCGGCGCATCCTTCTCCGTTTTCTGCTCATAACGGATTCTTTGGCTGTAAGCATTTCAGTAAAACCAACGAATATCTGAAGTCAAAAGGGGAGAAAGAAATTGATTGGTAAGGCAAAGTAGAGAGTAAAACGGACACCATGTACTTTTCTCTGGTGATCCCTTTGTATCCTCCTTTCCGCCTTTGTTTATTGTCAAAGATTGGGTTATATTTGAAGGATTTACCAGATGACAAGTAATTTCTGAAATCAATTGTTAACAAATCAGAGATTTCGCAGAGAAAATTGAAACAGGATAATAAGAGACATATTGCGATTCTCGGTTCTACGGGCTCCATCGGCACACAGGCACTGGATGTAATCCGGAAGAATCAGGATAAATTTGTAGTAGAGGTACTCACTGCACAGAGCAATGCAGATTTATTGATCGACCAGGCAATAGAATTTAAGCCCAACACGGTAGTGATTGTCAACGATAGTCAGTACGACAAAGTCTTCGCCGCTCTTAATCCCATCGGGATCAAAGTATATTCAGGGATCAATGCCCTGGCTTCGGTGGCAGAAATGGAAGTCGTAGACATTGTATTGACAGCATTGGTAGGCTATTCCGGATTATTGCCTACGATCAGGGCTATCAAAGCAGGAAAGCATATTGCACTTGCCAATAAGGAAACATTAGTGGTCGCCGGCGATCTTGTGACAAAGCTGGCACTCGAACATAAGGTCGACATTCTGCCGGTAGATTCGGAACACTCTGCCATCTTTCAATGCCTGGCGGGAGAATTCCACAATCCTATCGAAAAAATTATCCTGACTGCTTCAGGAGGGCCGTTCAGAGGCAAAGACAAAGAATACCTGAAAACAGTTACCAAGGCACAGGCACTGAAACATCCGAACTGGAGCATGGGAGCCAAAATTACTATTGACTCCGCTTCGCTCATGAACAAAGGGCTGGAGGTGATTGAAGCCAAATGGTTGTTTAACCTGACTCCCTCTCAGATCGAGGTAACAGTGCATCCTCAATCCATTGTACATTCCATGGTACAGTTTGAGGACGGTTCGATCAAGGCACAGATGGGGCTGCCTGATATGAAACTGCCGATCCAATATGCCTTGGGATATCCAAACCGGTTAACCTCAGACTTTCCAAGGTTTGACTTTAGTCTTGCGCATACCCTTACTTTCGAACGCCCTGATCTGGAAACATTTAGAAATCTCGTACTGGCTTTTGAAGCGTTGGAAAAAGGAGGAAACCTGCCTTGCATACTCAACGCTGCCAATGAAATAGCCGTGGCAGAATTTTTAAATGATAAAATATCATTTCTTGAAATTTCAGACGTTATAGAACAGTGTATGGCCAAAGTTCCTTTCATAGCTTCCCCCTCTCTGGAAGATTACATTGCTACCGACACCGAGACCAGAAGACTGGCACAGAATTTAATTATTAAAGTTTAAATATTATACAAACAATGGGAGTAACCTGGGTACAGATTGTACAACTTTTCATAAGCTTATCAATCCTTATTACATTACACGAACTTGGTCATTTTGCTGCTGCAAAGCTTTTCAAGACAAGAGTAGAGAAATTTTATCTATTCTTTGATTTCCTTTTCCCGTTGGCTACCGTGTGGAATTTTGCCTTGTTTAAAAAGAAAATAGGAGAGACCGAATATGGTCTGGGATGGTTTCCGCTGGGAGGCTATGTGAAAATAGCCGGAATGGTAGACGAGTCCATGGACAAAGAACAGATGAATCAGCCTCCGCAGCCATGGGAATACAGATCTAAGCCAGCCTGGCAAAGACTGATCATCATCATGGGAGGAATCATCGTAAACTTCTTCCTGGGAATGCTGATCTTTATTTTTGTACTGGCTATCTGGGGCGAAGAATACCTGCCTAACAAAAATGTGAAGTATGGAATTGCTTGTGACTCTGCTGCCCTGAGGGCCGGTCTGCAGAACGGAGACAAGATCATCAGCATTGATGGGAAACAGATTGATAATTTTGGTGTGGTAAACCGCGAATTGCTGTTTGGAGATCCTGAAAAAATAGTGGTGGAAAGAAACGGCACCGAACAGGAAATCACACTTCAGAAATACAAAGACGATAAGCTGATTGAAAAACTGGAAAAATCAAGACGGGCGCTGATAGAGCCAAGATTTCCTTTTGTGATCGATGAAGTGACTAATAAAGGATTGCTCAATGCCGGAATGAACAAAACAGGAGAGAAGCTGATCAGTGTCAACGATCAGAAGATCGAATTTTATGATGAATTTAAAGCGGCGATGATCCTGAACGAAGGTAAGAAAATACGCCTTAAGACTATTCGCGATGAAAAAATGATCATGACCTACGAACTTACGGTACCTCAGGGAGCCGTTTTGGGATTCCGTACCAATGCCCCATCTCAGTATCTCACTTTTGAGAGAATCGAATATAATCCGCTGGAAGCCATTCCTGCCGGGATCAAGCTGACCTTTGATAAGTTGACAGGCTATGTGAAAAGTCTGAAACTGCTTTTCAATACCGATGTAAAAGGATATAAATATATCGGAGGTTTCGGAGCAATGGCTTCCGGAACACCGAAAGACTTTAGCATGGAAGGATTCCTGATCTATACCGCAGTCATCTCGATCATTCTTGCTTTTATGAACTTCCTACCCATTCCTATGCTGGATGGAGGGTATGTCGTATTCATTCTTTATGAAATGATTACCCGCAGACAGCCAAGTGAGCGGTTTATGGAAATCACTAATTACTTTGGCATGATCTTCCTGTTAGGACTGATGCTGTATGCAAATGGCAACGACATCTACAGAGCGTTTATCAGATAATTGAATTTATTGAGTTAGGGATTAAAAATATTTGCACCGGTTAGTTGGCTGATTGGTGCAAATATTTTAGATTTAAACAGGGTTTAAACAAGGGTTATGATGAAAAAAAATGGTACAATTCTTTTATTTATTTTACTGTCAAGTATTTTCTCCTATGCTGAAATAAAGGATTCCGTAGGGGTGACGAAAGTCAACAATAAACTTCATATCCAATACCTCGTTTCTCCTGGTGAAACAGTATACGGAATCTCTACTAAATACGGAGTGCCGGTTTCTGATCTGCTTGAAATTAATCCGGAGCTGGAAAGTGGATTGAAAGTAGGCCAGGTGATCATTTTTCCTTACCAGCCGGAATTGCAGGTGAAGGCGGCGGATGAGAACTCGATCGTGCACAAAGTACAACCCGGAGAAACACTCTACGGTATTGCCAAGAAATACAATACTTCCGTAAATGAATTGATGCGGATGAACAATATGCAGCTCCGTGCAGGACAGGACCTGGTGGTGGGATATAAAAACCAACCTAAGAATCCGGCCAATACCCCTTCCACACCTCCTACTAAAGTAGAAACCAAAGAAGAGCTGAAAGGACCTGAACCAAAGGAAAAACCTGCTCCTGAAACACTTGTGGTAAAGGAAAAAGAACCGGTGGTGGCCAATGTACCGGCAGAAACACCTAAAAAAACGGAAAGCACAATTGTCCCTTATGATTTTGATAAAGACAGAAAACAAATTCTGGTGATCCCTTTTGACCCGTATTTGTATTTCTCGGATGCCGATGCTGAGATTGCCGCTAAGTCAAACATTGCCATGCCGAAAGTAAGACAGATGTTTCGCCGTAGGCTGAATGCACTGCTCGATGTACAAGGATATGAAATGATCCGGTTGATGGGAGGGAAAAGTAAGGATTCCACCAGCGATCTGAACAAGATCTATGGTTCTGTAACGTACGGATACCAGGAACTGCTGTACAGTGAGTACAATCCAAACAATGCTCAGTATAAAGCATTGGAAAACGGAGGAACTACCCAGGAAAAAACAGGCTTGTTTGACCGTAAGAAAGACAAAATGCAGGGGGCTAACCAGGCCGTGGCTACCAACTACAATGTGCCGAAAGATCATGGCAAATATTTTGGAGTGAAGATCAAAGACCCTGAGTTTTTCAATTATTTCAGACAAAAATACGATGTCGATTATTACATCTTTATCAACCAGTTTGAAGTCAAAACAAATTATGAGAACTGCCTGGACAGAGCGGCCTTGAACTATGAAAGAACGTTTACTACCCATTATTCGATCTTTGATATCAATGGAAAACAGATCGCAGGAAATAAGTTTAAAACCAACTATAATTCCAACTCCAATTATATTTATACGATTGTGAGCGATAATGTCCCTAAGATCGTGGAACGGATTCTGGCAGATGTGCCACCGCCTAATAAAAACTAAGACACTGTTTTCCTGAAACAGGGCTGTCTGTTCCCTGTTTTGTAAATAGCGCCCAGCAGTATAGCGGGCCAATTGCCTTAAACCTCCGGTTTTGTGAAAGAACCGGAGGTTTTTCCTTTTATACACACGTGTGTACAACTCCTTTCCCCTGAACTTCTCATGTATCCATTATTGTTTGTAATTTTAGAGAGACAAACCAAAACCTCCGTATGCTTGTTTGTAAGGAGGCTGTCAGGTTCCCGTACCGTTCCGTACGCCCTGTTATTGATCAGACATTCAGAATTTAATTTCCCTTATGGATTTCGCACACTTACACGTACATACTCAATTTTCGCTTTTGGACGGAGCCGCCAGTATTTCCGGGCTTATGAAAAAAGCACAGAAAGATGAAATGAAAGCAGTGGCTATTACCGACCATGGTAATATGTTCGGGGTATTTAAATTCGTAGCAGAAGCCAATAAATACAACGTCAAGCCGATCGTAGGATGCGAGTTCTATCTGGTGGAAGACCGTCATAAAAAAACGTTTTCCAAAGAAGACAGAGACGTTCGCCGTCATCAGCTTTTCCTGGCTAAAAACCCGGAAGGTTATAAAAATCTTTCCAAGCTTTGCTCTTTGGGATACATGGAAGGGATGTACAGTAAGTATCCCAGAATTGACAAGGAGCTGGTGTTGAAGTATCATAAAGGACTGATCGCCACTACCTGTTGTATAGGAGCAGAAGTGCCCCAGCTTATTCTGAAAAAAGGAGAAGAAGAAGCAGAAAAAGCTTTTAAATGGTGGCTGGATATTTTTGGAGAGGATTATTACGTGGAGATCCAGCGTCATGGAATGGAGGAGCAGGAAAAAGTAAACCAGGCATTGCTGAAATTTGCGGTAAAGTACGGCGTGAAAATCATTTGCTCTAATGATTCCCACTACGTAGACCAGCAGGATTCCAATGCCCACGATATTTTACTTTGTATCAACACCGGCGAAAAGCAAAGTACCCCTACTAATAAAGAATTCAGCGAGGACGGAGCTGCCAAAGGTACCCGGTTCGCTTTTTTCAACGACCAGTTCTTTTTTAAGACAAAAGCAGAAATGGCAAAGCTGTTTCACGATGTTCCCGAATCGCTTGATAATACCATCGAGATTGTCGATAAGGTAGAATCGCTGAAACTGAAGCGGGACATCATGCTGCCCAACTTCCCGATCCCGGATGAATTTAAGATCCATACCGGAGAAGGAGCGGATAACCTGAACCAGTGGGAGTTTTTGAAGCACCTTACGTATATGGGGGCCAAGCGGAAATACATTGACATCACCCCTGAGATTCAGGAGCGGCTCGACTTTGAGCTGTTTACGATCAAGACGATGGGCTTTGCAGGATACTTTCTGATCGTACAGGATTTTATCAACCAAGGAAAAGAAATAGGCGTGTTTATTGGTCCTGGCCGTGGTTCTGCTGCTGGTTCTGCCGTGGCGTACTGTACCGGGATCACGAATATAGACCCGATCAAATACGATCTCCTGTTTGAGCGTTTCCTGAATCCCGATCGTAAGAGCATGCCCGATATTGATACCGACTTTGACGACGTAGGCCGCCAGCGGGTAATCGATTACGTGGTAGATAAATACGGAAAAAACCAGGTGGCGCAAATCGTTACCTACGGTTCCATGGCTGCCAAGATGAGTATCAAAGATGTGGCACGGGTACTTGATCTTCCTTTACAGGAGTCCAATGCTCTTGCCAAGCTGGTCCCTGAAAAACCAGGAATAGAGCTCAACTGGCTGTTGAAAGGTCCGATGAAGAAGGCGGATAAGAAAGACGAAAAAGAAAAGACGCTTGAAGATGAATTACCTTCTGAAGACCTTGAAAATGTTAAAAAATTAAGAGAAATTCTTGGAAGAGGAAAAGGACTGGACTCCGATGTATTGCGTGAAGCCCTGGTATTGGAAGGGTCTGTTCGTGGTACAGGAGTACACGCCGCCGGGATCATTATTGCTCCGCAAGATCTTTCCGATCTCATTCCGGTGGCTATCTCCAAAGATTCGGACCTCCTTCTGACCCAGTACGATGGTCGTGTGATCGAAGATGCCGGGGTAATTAAGATGGACTTTCTGGGGTTGAAAACCCTTACCATCATAAAGGATGCGCTGGCATTGATCAAAAAGAATCATGGGGTAGAGCTGGATATGGATGAAGTCGACCTGGAAGATGAAAAGACCTTTGCACTCTATCAGCGCGGCGAGACCAACGGTACGTTCCAGTTTGAATCCGTGGGAATGCAGAAATACCTGAAAGAGCTGAAGCCCGATCAGTTTGCCGACCTGATCGCGATGAACGCATTGTACCGTCCGGGACCGCTGGAATACATTCCTAACTTCATCCGGCGTAAGCATGGGAAAGAACCTATTAGCTATGACTTGCCTGAAATGGAGCAGTACCTGAAAGATACCTATGGGATCACGGTCTATCAGGAGCAGGTGATGTTGCTTTCGCAGAAGCTGGCCGGTTTCTCCAAAGGAGATGCTGACGTCTTGCGAAAAGCAATGGGAAAGAAAGACAAGGCCACGCTGGATAAAATGAAATCAAAATTTATGGAAGGAGCCGTTGCCAAAGGTCATCCGGCAGATAAGCTGGAAAAGATCTGGACCGACTGGGAAGCATTTGCCCAGTATGCCTTCAATAAATCCCACTCTACCTGTTATGCTTTCGTGGCATTTCAGACCGCCTGGCTGAAAGCCCATTATCCGGCAGAATACATGGCCTCTGTACTTACACACAATATGAGCAATATTGATAAAGTATCGTTTTTTATGGACGAGTGTAAGAAAATGGGTTTGCCGCTCCTGGGACCGGATGTCAACGAATCTTCCATGACCTTTGACGTAAACAAAGAAGGGAAACTCCGTTTTGGCTTGGGAGCGATCAAGGGAGCCGGGGAAGCGGCTATTGCAGCGGTGATCACCGAAAGGACAGAAAATGGCGCTTATACCGATATCTTTAACCTCGCTCAGCGGGTGAATCTTCGTACCATGAATAAGAAGACGTTTGAATGTTTTGCCCTGGCAGGAGCATTTGATTCGTTCGGATACCACCGTGCTCAGTTCTTTCAGCTTTCAGACAAGGATAATACCCATATGATTGAAAAAGTCATTCGTTATGGGAATGCCTGGCAGCAGGATAAAGATGCCTCTCAGGTAAGTCTTTTTGGCGGGAGTGCAGATGTAGAAGTCGCTAAACCCAAAATACCAGATTGTGAAGCCTGGTCGGATATTGATAAGCTGAGAAAAGAAAAAGAGATCGTAGGATTCTACATTTCCGGTCACCCGTTGGATCAATACCGGTTTGAGCTGGAGAATCTGTGTAGCGGGAATACAGAAAAGCTGGCTCCGGACAAAATGAGAGAAATGAACGGGAAAGAGGTCTCAATGGCCGGGATCGTTTCCAATGTGAATGTACGTCAGACCCAGACAGGAAAATCTTTTGTACTCTTTAAACTGGAAGATTATTACGGTTCGCTTGATATGGCCTTGTTTGGCGAGGATTATTTAAAACATGCCCATTTCATTAATCCCGGAGAGTTTTTATACATGCGGGGGAAGGTGCAGACACGCTGGAAGAGAGAAGACGATTTTGAGTTCAAAGTCCTCAACATCCAGTTGCTGCCGGACGTCCGGGCCAAGGTATGCAAGACCGTTTGTCTGAATATTGATCTGTCGGTGATGAACGAAGAAATGCTGGACAGGATAGAAAACCTGGTTAAAACGAATGAAGGACCATGTAATCTGGAAGTCGTTCTGGTAGAAA
>CAYTGJ010000058.1:896-8769 GCA_964437245.1 uncultured Chitinophagaceae bacterium | reverse complement strand
GGTAGAAAATAAAGAGCAGATTGCCTTACGGATGTTTTCCAGAAAATATAAAGTGATGCCTAGCAATGAATTGATCAATGAACTGGAAGCGATGCATGGGGTAGAGTATAAGATATCGGCATAATTTTGTATGCCCGTGATAAAAGAAAGGGTATTGTACAAAAACAACCCAGATACAAGATGCCAGATCCCAGATAAAAAAAATCCTTGATTCAGAGAGATTGAATTTCGCTTTATTTTCATGGCTGATGCCCGAAATTTTATCTTCGATCTAGTGCCTGGCATTCCGGATAGGATAAAAAAATATACTGCCTGAACTTTTTTAGCTGAAAAAAGATTAGCTTTACATATACAATTTATACAATCTTAAATATTCACAATCATGGGAAAAGCAATTGAAATAACAGATGCGAATTTCGAAGAAATCACAAAAACAGATAAGCCTGTACTGGTAGACTTTTGGGCAGAATGGTGCGGACCATGTAAAATGATCGGACCTGTGGTAGAAGAGCTGGCCGGTGAATACGAAGGTAAAGTTGTAATTGGTAAGCTGGATGTGGATGCAAATCCTGAGATTTCTGCCAAATTTGGAATCAGAAGCATCCCTACATTGCTGGTGATCAAAAATGGTCAGGTAGTAGATAAGCAGGTAGGAGCAGTTGCCAAAGCAGTATTAGCCCAGAAACTGGAAGCACAGATCTAATTCGCTCCTTTGCGGAAGCATAATTATCATAATACCTATAAAAAAGGAGGTTCCCTATCTCCTTTTTTATATTTCTGATAATCAATCAAGTGTGATTATATTGAGCAGATTAATTAATTTTATTGGGGAATATTTAGGGCATGTTTTGGTATTTCGGAAGTAAATCACCATATTTGCAGCCCAATTATCATTTAATAAGAGAAACTATGGCACGTGTTTGTCAAATAACAGGAAAAAGAACTCAGGTAGGAAATAATGTATCTCACGCGAACAATAAGACGCTGAGAAAATTCTATCCTAATCTTCACACGAAGAAATTCTTCCTAGAGTCTCAGAACTTGTGGATCACTCTGAAAGTATCTGCAAGAGGTATCAAGACCATCAATAAACTGGGGCTTGAAGCAGCTTTGAATGATGCACATTCAAAAGGACATTTAACAAGAATCAAGTAATCAATCCTTAGGGATTAATATAGATATAACCATGGCAAAGAAAGGTAATAGAATTCAGGTTATTTTAGAATGTACAGAGCACAAAACTACTGGCCAGGCTGGTACAAGCAGGTACATTACTACTAAAAACAGAAAAAATACAACCGAAAGATTGGAATTGAAAAAATACAATCCGGTTTTGAAAAAATATACTGTACATAAAGAAATAAAGTAACATGGCAAAGAAAGTTGTGGCTACCCTGAAGAAAACCGATGCTGGTAAAGGGTATGCAAAAATCATCAAAGCGGTTAAATCTGAAAAGACAGGTGCTTATACCTTCAAAGAGGAGATCGTAGCAGTAGATCAGGTACAGGATGCTTTGAAAAAGTAATTTCCTGCAAAACTATCTGAGAAAAATACTCAAGTAAAAGTCCTGCACGTCAGGACTTTTTTTGTTTGTCCCGGTCGTAGTATAATTCCTTTTTAACCTGTAACTTGCATAAAAATATTGGCGTGCACAGCGTTATAAACTCCTCCGGGATACCCTGCCGATACTAACTAAAATAACGGATTAACATTAACTAAATAAAGTGGCATTTTTCGGTTTATTTTCAAAAGATAAAAAAGAGAGCCTTGATAAAGGATTGGAAAAAACAAAAGAAAGTTTTTTCTCAAAGCTGGGAAAGGCTATTCTTGGAAAGTCTAAAGTAGATGAAGAGGTTCTGGATAATCTGGAAGAGCTATTGATCACCTCGGACGTGGGAGTAGACACTACCCTTAAAATAATTGAGCGCATCGAGAAACGCGTGGAGACCGATCACTATCTGAATACCTCAGATCTGGACAGAATTCTGAAAGAAGAGATCGCTTCTTTGCTCTCTGAAAATAATACGGAAGATTATAAGGAGTTTGAACTGCCGGAAGGCATCAAACCGTATGTTATTATGGTGGTAGGGGTAAACGGAGTAGGAAAGACCACCACGATCGGCAAACTGGCAGCTCAATATCATAAAAAAGGCAAAAAGGTAGTATTGGGAGCCGGAGATACTTTCCGGGCGGCTGCTGTAGATCAGCTCAAACTTTGGGGAGAAAGAGCGGGGATTCCGGTGATTTCTCACGGCATGAATACCGATCCTGCTTCTGTTGCCTTTGATGCAGTCAAACAAGCCGTGGAAATGAATGCAGATGTGGTCATTATTGATACTGCCGGAAGATTGCATACAAAAGTGAACCTGATGAATGAACTCTCTAAAATCAAGAGGGTGATCCAGAAATTTATAGAGAATGCCCCTCATGATGTCATGTTGGTGCTGGATGGGAGTACCGGGCAAAATGCCATGATCCAGGCAAGAGAGTTTACCAAAGCCACGGATGTAACATCTCTGGCAATTACGAAACTGGACGGGACTGCCAAAGGAGGAGTGGTCATAGGAATTTCTGATCAATTTAAGATCCCGGTAAAATATATCGGAGTAGGGGAAAAAATTGACGATCTCCAGGTATTTAATAAATATGAATTCGTTGACTCTTTATTTAACAAAAAATAGTCTTTTCCTTTTCTTGTTTATCCTGACCTGTCTTGCCTGTAAAAGACCTCAAACAGCACAAGACACGGTAGCACTTGCTCCGGGAAGGGTAAACCAGGGAATAACAGGAAAGATACTTTTTAAAGAAGGAGAGTTTTCTCCCGCCGGAGAAATATTAGACAATGGCAAAATATACGGAGTAGAACGGGAGCTGCTTCTTTATGAACTTACAGACATAAAGGCAGTGGATGCCATAGAAGGAGACTTTGTAAAATATGTTTCTACAGAACTCCTGGATTCTGTACTCTCGGACAAACACGGGAATTTCAGAAAAGAACTGCCGGTAGGTACCTACTCTTTATTCGTAAAAGAATCCAACCGGCTGTATTCGAAAATAGGAGAAAAAGATTGTTATATGCCGGTCACGGTATGGAAAGACTCCAGTACCAGTGTGATCATAGAAATAGACTATAAAGCATCGTATCTGACAGAGAATTAGAAATGAAGACGAAAGGAAATCAAAAGACGAAGGTTAATATTGTAACACTGGGATGCTCTAAAAATCTGGTCGATTCAGAGAATATATTTACACAACTGAAAGCAAATCAGGTTGAGGTAACACACGAATCGAAAAAAAACGATGCCAATGTAGTGATCGTGAATACCTGTGGCTTTATTGACAATGCCAAACAGGAATCCATCGATACCATCCTGCGGTATGTGGATGCAAAGGAAGAAGGACTGGTGGATAAGGTTTATGTCACCGGCTGCCTTTCACACCGGTATAAAGACGATCTGGAAAAAGAGATCCCACAGGTGGATGCATTTTTCGGAACGAACGAACTGCCTGCTTTATTAAAGAAATTTAAAGCCGATTACAAACATGAATTGCTGGGCGAACGTCAGACTACGACGCCTAGACATTATGCTTTTCTGAAGATCGCAGAAGGATGCGACCGGCCTTGTTCGTTTTGTGCCATCCCGGTCATGCGGGGCAAGCATGTGTCAAGACCGGCCGAAGAGCTGGTGAAAGAGGCGGCAAACCTGGCCAAAAACGGAACGAAAGAATTAGTACTGATCGCACAGGATCTTACTTTTTATGGATTGGATCTTACCGGAAAAAGAGACCTGGCTGAATTGTTAAGAAAACTATCGGATGTCAACGGAATAGAATGGATCCGCCTTCAGTATGCATACCCTTCTCAATTCCCGTTGGATGTGCTGGATGTGATGAATGAACGCAGCAATATCTGTAAATACCTGGATATGCCTTTGCAGCATGGAACTACGGAAATGCTGAAGATCATGCGAAGAGGGATTACACAGGAGCGTACAGAAGAGTTGCTTTATACGATCCGCGAACGGGTGCCCGGTATAGCCTTGCGCACCACACTGATCGCAGGTCATCCCGGAGAGACCGAAGAAGAATTTGAAAAGCTGTATCAATTTGTGGAAAAACAGCGTTTTGACCGCCTGGGAGTCTTTAATTATTCACACGAAGAGCAGACGCATGCGTTTACAATGGAAGATTCTATTCCTCTGGAGGTAAAACAGGAGCGTGCTGACCGGATCATGGAATTGCAGGAAGGGATCTCACAGGAACTCAACCAGAAGAAAATAGGAAAAACCTATAAAGTACTATTCGACCGAAAAGAGGGAGGTTTTTTTGTAGGCCGTACCGAATATGATTCTCCGGAGGTAGACAACGAGGTGTTGGTAGAAGCTAAAAATAATTATGTACGGGTGGGTGATTTTGCCATGGTAAACATTCACGATGCTACGGAGTTTGACTTGTACGGCAATATAGTGCAGGGATAGTTTTCGGAGAAAGAAGAGACCGGAAAGAGAATGCATTTTTGAAAATACACACAAGAGAAAAGAGATTGATCGGCGCAGATATTGTTTCCCTCGATTATTCTTTTTTCTTTTCTACGATCACGTAGACATCTTCACCGGGCTTTTTCATGAGGTAATTTTCCCGGGCAAATTTCTCAAGTTTTTTATTGTCTTTTAAAAGTGCCTGTCTTTCGTCTTCTACTTCCAGGATCTTTTCCTGGTAATAGGCTTTTTCATTTTCCAGGTCTTTCAGTTTACGGCGCATTCTATACTGGCTGATGAAATCGTTGGGATCAAAGAATATCATCCAGATCAGGAAGGGAAATGCTACCAGGAAATAGAAAGACTTAAAGAATTTTGGAATACTTGCCCACATATGCATTTTACTATGCTAACTATGTAAAGTTACATATTTCTGCGACAACTCAAAATCCTACCGGATTTTTAGAATGATGCGCAGGCTTGTCCGGACAATGGCTCCCATGTTTTTACAACGAAGAAATTCTTTGTGCTGATAATGTTCGGCCAGCTCTTTTTTTAGTTTTTCTATATTCTCCGGGATCGAGATCACATCGTTTTTTACAGCATCTCCCAGTTCTTTGATGCGGTACCGCGACGATTTCAGACGGGAGGCGATCATGGAGCGCTCTTCTTTCTGGTATTGCTTTACCGATTCGGGAGTCAGTACTTCTATGCCAATTTGAATGATCGGATTGTTCTGGGCAAAATACTGAGGCATGTAAACGAGTTTTTTCCCTTCATAAGATTGCTGGTCAAAGTCGATCGCACGGATCCTGTATTCTATTTCTTCAAAATCAGGTGTGATGGCGACCACATAATTGCTTGAATGCATATCACCCAGAAGGCGGACAAAGCACCGCTCGTTGAATTTGACGAATTCCTTGGCAAGACGGATCTTATTCAGGTGTTTATCGTTCAGGTATTGCTCGATGAACATATCTCCCGGAATCCCTACGATATGCTCTTCGATGAGAGTATCTCCGTCTGTGTAATAGTTCATGCTGTTGGGAGACAACAGGTGTTCAAGCTCCAGTCCGTAGATACGGGAGGCGTCCGCATTTTTGATATAGAAGTAATCAAAGTTGTCGTTGATCTTATTTACGATTCGTACCCGGTAGGGCTTACTGTTCCCATACATGCACAGATCGATCCGGTCTATGAAAAGGTGCTCCATAACCGAAAGGTCTCCGCTGGCTTTCAGAATCGCATAGGTTTTTTTCAGTGCTTCATAAATATGATGCATATCGTCCTGCGGGTAAAAAACCGTTACCCACAAAGTGTCTTTGCTCTTTTTATCGTAAAGAGGAATGGAATTATTGAAACGCCCAAGGTCCTGATACGCCAGCGGCATCTGCTGTTCACGTCCGTAATCGATCAGGTATTTCCGGAGCGATTCGCTGATTTTAAAAGGTATTTTTTTGTGCGTGATCTTAACCATTCTTCAAACCTGCGATCAAGGTACGATCAAAGAATCAGAGGATACGGAGGATGCTCTGAAAAATCCCAGTGCCCCTTCCGACAGATTGGTAGGAGCATTGGCAGGAGGTGTACTGAAAAAACCTCCGTCGTTTTGCATTTGCAGTGCTATCCCGTTCAGGTAGTTGTATCCGGCTTCTGATAAGGAGGAAAGTCTGAAAACAATTTTCTCCCCGCTGATATATCTCCCGGGAATCCTTATGCCTATGACAACCGGCGCAAGAAAGCGGTCGTCGTTGACCGAGATCTGATTGGATTTTAGTACAGGAGCTCCGTCTTTGGTCACTTCCTGAAGGTAGTAGTTTTTTTCATTCGGCGGATCGCTGGAATTGAAATAAGGATAATAGCCATCGTCCGGAATGCCGAGTCCGTCTCCTTTCTGGTGATAAATCACGTAGAGCGAATCGATAGGAGAGACACTGGTCAGCAGATCCTGGGCTACATAGGTTTTACCATCTACGACAACCGTGAGAAAATATGTTCTTCCCGGAACTCCCTGAATAGCAGTATTGGTCTTATAGACTCCGTCTGTTGTAAGATGGAGCGTATCAAGGTTGCCCAGGTTATCGGCAATGGTTACAAAAGCATTGTTCACTGCGGGGAAATTGCTATGGTCGTCTAGGGCAAGTGTTTTAGTGAGTTTTACATGAAAAGGAGTAGCTTCGTTGGTAACGAGTCCTTCGATGACCAGGCGTTCTTGTTCATCGTCGAGATCGACTTTCAGTACTTCCGTGCAGGAAGTAAGGAAAAGGCCTGATAACAGAAATATTGGTATATAAAGAATGTTTTTCATACAACTATTGATTCGGTTCAATTATGAATTATGTATCAGAAGTTAAAATTATACGTGACGGAAGGGATGATGGTGAAAAGATAAAGCATGGCCACTTCTTTTCTTCCGTTGTTGAGCGAGTTCCCATCTTTGTCCTGTTCATCCCGTGTAAACACCGTGAAAGGATTTTTTCTTGAGTAAAGATTGTATACAGAGAAGTTCCAACTGCTTTGATTTTTTCTTCCTTCTTTTTGTTTTCTGTACAGTGTAGCAGAAATGTCAAAGCGGTGATAGGGAGCGATCCGGTAATTGTTCCGCTCGGGAATATACACCGGGTAGTTGTTCCCGTGCTGGTATTTCTGAACAGGCATTGTAAGAGGTCTGCCGGATCCGAATACCCAGTTCCCGGAGATATTCCAGCGCTCATTGATGTCATAAGAACCTACCAGGTTGAAATTATGGCGTCTGTCGTAGCTGGCATAATAAGTTCTTCCTTCGTTGATATCAGGAATATTGAATTCTGTTTTGGACCATGTATAGCTGACCCATCCGGTAAATTTTCCTGTATTCTTTTTTACAAACAATTCGAGTCCGTATGACCATCCGGTTCCTCTCCTGATTTCGGTTTCTATATTTTTATTGGCAATGATGTTGGCGTTGTCTTTAAAGTCGATCACGTTGTGGAAGTACTTGTAGTATCCTTCCACTGACGCCTCAAATTTATTTTCTTTGAAGTTGCGGAAATAACCCAGGGCAAACTGATCGGCTTTCTGTGGTTTTATGTAAGGAGTACTTGGGATCCACTGGCTTGTAGGAAGCGGTGCAGCGGAGTTGTACAGCAAGTGAAGAAACTGGTATGTACGGTTATAGGAAGCTTTGACCGAGCTTTTTTCGTTCAGGAGATATCTTCCCGATATACGTGGTTCCAGGCCTCCGTAGTTTTTAATGGTTTCAAAGGGAGCGTAAAAAGAAGTATCGGTCACGGTGCTTGCATCCGGCTGGCCGTTATAATTGACCACCGTGTCTCTGCCTATATTTTGGAACATGGTATACCGTACACCATATTCTACAGAAATACGCTGGGAGATCTTTTGTTTGTTGCTGAGG
>CAYTGJ010000058.1:0-886 GCA_964437245.1 uncultured Chitinophagaceae bacterium | reverse complement strand
GCTGAGGAAAACAGCTTCGTCCATGGAGTGGTAGGGCTGTAGTTTAAATCCCTGGAAGCTGGTGTTCTCGTCGCCGGGCGTAAAATCGCCGGGATTATAGGATTTGTAGCTAAGGTTGAATCCAAAGGTGAGTTCGTTGTTAGGATTCAGGAAATAAGTATAATCCTGCTTCAAGGCTACCTCTCTCAGGTTTGCCGCCCAGCGGAATCCCTGTTCTCCGGAGGTAATGCCCAGGCCGTAATTATAATTTGAATAGATCAGTGTAGTGTTGGAAAAAAGTTTATTTCCATAAATGTGGTTCCAGCGGAGTGTACCGGTAGCATTGCTCCAGTCGAGTCCGAAAGCTTGCCGGCCGCCTGCCTGCAGAATATCTTTTCCAAAATAGCCGGCCAGGAAGAGCTGGTTTTTATTGTTGATCTTATAATTGATCTTGGCGTTGAGATCATAAAAATAGAGTTTGGCGTTGGCCGTTGATCTTTTCTGATCTTCGTTCAGAATATTCAGTGCATTCGCGGCTTTTACAAACATATCGGCATAGGTTCTTCTTCCGGAAACAATAAAGGAACACTTATCTTTGATGATTGGGCCCTGTATGGTAAGACGGCTGGAGATCAGTCCGATTCCTCCGGAGGCTCCCAGTTTTTTGTAGTTCCCGTCTTTAGTGCGCACATCCAGCAGAGAAGAAAGTCTGCCTCCGTATTGGGCCGGAATGCCTCCCTTGTATATTTCGGCAGATTTTAAGGCATCCGAGTTGAATACTGAAAAGATACCGAAGAGGTGGGACGGATTGTATACCGGTGCCTCATCCAGCAGGATAAGGTTCTGATCGGCGCTTCCTCCCCGTACATACAGTCCTGTGTTCCCTTCACCGGCTACGCTGATCCCG
>CAYTGJ010000057.1:23651-25780 GCA_964437245.1 uncultured Chitinophagaceae bacterium | reverse complement strand
GCTTCAAACGCTGCGGTAGCTCTTTCTGCCAGTGTATGGATGCCCCGGTGAATATTGGCATTGATGCCTTTATAATAATCGGAAAGTGCATTGATCACTACCAGAGGTTTTTGGGTCGTAGCTGCATTGTCAAAATATACCAATGGCTTTTCATTGACTTCCTGGTCCAGGATAGGAAAATCTTTCCTGATCCGGAAGAGGTCAAATTGCTTATGTTGTTCTATGGTTTCCTGCCCGATCATCGCTCTGTTTTTCTTGGTAAACAAAATTAATCAAAAAAAAGTTAATATTGATTTGAAAAAAGGGAATATAGCAACAACTTCCTGACGGATAAGCGGCAGTTGGGGTGTAGTACAGCCGGAGAATGATGCTATCGATAAAAAGCTTGAAATTCAGTAGTCTATACAAAAGAGGCAGTACTTCTCTGTAGAAGTACTGGTTTTACGGAAGCAGTTGAGAATCCCTTGATCAGCAGTCGAAGAATGCAATCAGCTCGTCCACTTTTTTGTTTTCGGCCAGTACCTGAAGTTTATCTCCCGGTTCCAGGATCGTTCCTCCGCTGGGGACAAAATATTTGTCGTTGCGGAGTACTGTTACGATCAGACTCCCTTTTAAGTGAGGGATCTGGACAATGGATTTGTTGGTGATCTCGCTTTTGTTTTCCGGAACGGCCAGATTGATCAACTTCATATTGCTGTTCTGATATTCGCTGAATTCGATCGGGGAATTGATATTGGTACCTTGGGGGGAGTCCAGACGCAGGTATTTTGCGAGCCAGGGAAGAGGCCAGCCTTGAATGATGGCAGAAGTAATGACGATAAAGAAGACCACGTTAAAGATCCAATTGGCTTCCTTGATCCCGGCAATCATGGGAAAGGTAGCCAGGATAATCGGTACAGCTCCTCTTAATCCTACCAGGGAGATGAAAATGATCTCCCGTTTGCTGTATTTGAAAAAAAGGAGTGATAAATAAACTCCGATCGGCCTTGCAATCAGGATCAGAAAAAGGGAAATGATCACTTCTACCCCAAATCCTGCCCATATCTGGCTGGGATATACCAGTAACCCAAGCGTAAGGAACATGCAGATCTGCGAAAGCCATGCGATCCCTTCGAAGAAGCGGAAAATCATTTTTTTGTGTACAATCTCGTAACTGTTGATTACAAGTCCGGCGATGTATACGGCAAGGAAGCCACTTCCATGAATATAGGTCGTAAAGGCATAGATCAGAAGAGAGAACGCAAGGGTAATTACTGTGTAGAACCCGTCAATGGTGAACTTGACCTTATTGATCATCCAGATCATTAATTTTCCAAAGAGAATCCCGGCCAGCAGTCCCATTCCCATTTCAGTGAAAAAATGGAGGATCAGGCCGGCAACGGAGAAATCGTCGGTCAGTACCACTTCGATCAGACTGAAGGTAAGGAATACCGCCATAGGATCATTGCTTCCTGATTCCAGTTCCAGAAGAGGAGTGATCCTGCCTTTTAATTTTATATTGCGGGCCCCTATGATGGAAAACACCGCAGCCGCATCCGTAGAGGCTACTACGGCTCCTAAAAGCAAACTTACTTTTAGGTCTACTTTGAATGCATAGTGGACAAATACGCCTATCAGTACCGTGGTGGTCAGTACTCCGAAAGTGGCTAGCACCGTAGAGGGCCATAAGACCGGTTTTACATGTTTCCAGTTCGTTTCCAGTCCGGCGGAAAAAAGAATAAAGATAAGACATATGATGCCTATTGACTGGGCCAGTTTGGCATCGTCAAATTCAATTCCTCCGGGCCCTTCCGAACCTGCGAGCATTCCTACTCCAAGAAAAAGAAGCAGAATGGGGACACCAAGGTTATTACTTAGGCGTGCAATGACAAGGCTGGCAATGATAAGGGTGGATATTATTAAAAGTAAAATTTCTAAACTGAACATGTTCTTATAAAAAGGGTTTCACAAAATACGAAAAAAATATTTTTTTTCTATACGATGTATATAAATCGCCCTGAATTAAAAGTGACAATGGTTAAAAACCAGTAAAAACAGGAAAGAATAGGTTCAATAATGCCTCTTATTCGGAAGAGTGAAATTTTTGCCCACAGATGGAGGGGCTTGAATAATTATATTAAGAGTACTGC
>CAYTGJ010000057.1:10727-23641 GCA_964437245.1 uncultured Chitinophagaceae bacterium | reverse complement strand
TGTTCGGCAACCGGGAAGGCTTGTCAAAAATGTCCCGGAAAACTTTACAGCCTGTTCCGTCTTAGCTTCAGGATGCTTGAGAACCGATCACTTTGTGGTCAGGATCCTTATTTCACGGACGAACAGCGGCATTTGCCTTTTTCAAATTTTGTAGCACCTGCTGGTTCAGAATGTAAAATAACCCGATGGCGATGGTTACGGAGCCCATGACCACATATCCCAGAACATTGTAGTGCTGCAGCGTACCATCCGGTGATTGTGCTACTATTTTCCCGGCGATGATGGAAGCGATACCTCCTGAGATTTGCATGACAGAAGAATTGATACTCATAAAAGCACCTCTGTCCGGGGGATAAGGAAGGGCTGTGATAAGTGCCTGGGAAGAGATCATTCGTGCGTTGATCCCTACAAATAGGATCACGTTGAACAGCATGGCGATCCACAGAGGACTAGGTCCTAAGTTGGAATAAAGGGCGACCATGATAAAACTCAGGATCGAACCGAGCACAAATACTTTGTATTTCCCTATCTTATCACTGAGCTTTCCGATCAAAGGTCCCAGCAGGATGGATGTAATTCCTGTTACTCCAAAGATAAGCGGAAGGTCATCACTGTCGATCTTCAGGTTGTTGGTTGTGAAGGCGCTTCCGAAGGGCATGAGCATGAATCCTCCTGTAGCAAGAAGGGTAGTGGCAAGAAATCCTTTCAGGTATTCAGAGTGTGAAAGGGTATTCACTAAGTGTTGTACAGGATTGCGTTCTGATTTTATTTTCAGGTGTTCGTTGACCGGTTTCATATAGAGAAGGATAATGAAACCGATGATGGTGGAGAACAGCACGATCATCCAGAAGGTGGAATTCCATCCCCACTTGTTTGCCAACAGTAGCCCGATCGGAATGCCTAATATCTGACTTGCTGAAAATGCCATTTGGACGTATCCCATAACCTGTCCTCTGATTTCCATCCGGAAGAGGTCTGTAATGATAGCAAAACCAATAGAACCGATCACCCCTCCAAAGATTCCGGTGAGTATCCTGGCAGCCATCAGAAGAGGATAATTGGTGGAAAGTGCACAGAAAGCAGTCCCGATTACAAAACCGGTATAGAAAAAAAGCAACAGTTTCTTTCTGTCAAACTTATCTGCAAAGCCTGCCACCAGCAATCCGGAGGCTCCTGCGCTGAAAGCATAGGCGGAGACTACCAGACCGAATTGTTCAGGAGTGATTTTAAGGGCAGGCATCAGGATGTATCCAAGAGGGGATAGGACCATGAAGTCTAATACTACTGTAAACTGCAGGATTGCCAGCAGGGCAATCATAAAGATTTCATAGCGGGAGAAAGAAGGTTTGCCTGTAGGCTGTGTCGGGTTCATAATTATCCGGGAAGTAATGCTGTTATTTCTGTTTAAAGGCATTCATGACCATGGAAAAGGTCTGTTTCATTTTAGCTTCGGTGAGTTTAAAATGTTTATTGGCAAGGGATTTTTCCTGCAGGTGAAATTTTACCAGTGCATAGAAAGGGCCATAGGTTATGGACCAGAATATTTCCGGATCCATCGGGGAAATGTCTCCCCTTTTAATCGCATTTTTTAAAAACAGTTTCATGTTTTCTTTAAATTCAGTCAGCTTTACATCGTTATGATTGACAAGAGGTGAATTTTTAAACTGTTCCATAAAACGAAAATGAATGGGGTAGGTCAGAATAAATTTCAACCGGTTGTTCCACTGAAGCCAGATCCCTTTCTCGAAAGGAAGATCCGGGCTGAAATTATGTAAAGCCGTATCAGAAAATTTTTCCTGTACTTCGTTGAACAGTTGTGTGAGGAGGTCTTCCCTGTTTTCGTAGTAGATGTAAATCGTAGCTGGTGACACGTTAGCTTCTCTTGCCAGTTTTTGCATGCTGAGCCCATCAAATCCTTCCCGCACGATCATTTCCATGGCTTTTTCACGGATAGCGGTTTCTTTCAGTTCGTCTCGGAGTCTCATAACAGTACAAATATAAATGAATGTTCATTTAGTTACAAATTTATCCCAAATTGAAAGGCAGAGATGAGGTGAGTGAAACCAACGCAATTTTTTTTTGAAAATCGAGATTTGTAAGGTATTTTAGAAGTAAGACAAACGGATCCGATGTGAAAAAGCATCGTTATCCGTTTGCAAAAAATAAAAGAGTGAACGTTTACGATTTTTATTTTAACGATGGAAAAATCCGGTTTTCAGAAAAATGACTCCCAGGTGTTAAGTATCATCGCGGAGAAGACCAAAAAGTATCAGGACAATTCTACGGTAAAGCAGCTACTGTATATCGGAGGGGAGTTTTTTTGTTATGGATTCGTGATCTGTTTTTGGATAGCAGCTTTTTTTCTTCCGGACTATCTGGAGGTGCAGCTTGACTTCCTGGAGGATGAATTTATTGGATTTTATATTCTTGAGCCGGAAGAACGTGCACTATGGAAATTATTGCTGAGAGTTTTGTTGATTGTATTGGGCTTTTTTCCTTTGGGAACAGGAATGTTGTTTCGGAAGGGAAGGAAGAAAAATAACTTGTTAAGTTGGGTCGCCCAAAAAGCTATGGGAAAATAAAACGGAGGAATGAATTGATATTTATACGATTAGATTGTATCTTTGTACAATTTAACCCCATTATACTTATGCTAACCGAAGAAAGATTAATTGAAATTTTAGACCAAAAATTAACTCCCATTGAAACAAAACTCGATAGTATCGAAGAAAAAGTTGATAATGTCGAAAAAAGAACTGATCGTATTGAAGAAAAAGTTTCGCATATCGAAGGGAAAGTTTCTGCCATTGAAAGAAAGGTTGATGTCATCGAAGGGAAAGTTTCCGATATTGAAGGAAAGATTGATGTCATCGAGGGAAAAGTTTCCGATATTGAAGGAAAGGTTGATACTCTGGAGACCAAACTTGATACTGTCGCAGAAGATGTGAAATTGATGGCTGCGATCATGCAACTGGACGAAATAAGAAAGAGTACCAGGCTGATGAGCAACTATCAAAACGCGAAAGCGTCATAGTTTCTGTTTTATCAGAAAGATTTTTTTTGTAGATTTTTTAGATGAGTGTTTTGTTTTCTATCAATTTTAAAGGTTTCCTGTGAGTAATTTCTATAATGAAAGGGAATATGAGTTAACTATTTAACTTTCTTTTCTTTATAATAACTTGGAACATGCTGCTTTCATTTTTATATTGAAGTACAGTATGTATAAGTAAACTCTTTTTAACCCTATTATTTTTATGAAAATTGTAAACCATAAACTCGTTGCAGAAACGGGAGATCTGGCGGTTTCATTTGTGTCTTCTCCTAATAAAGGAGGAGTGATCGCCCCTCAGTACCTAATCATCCATTATACGGCCGGTCGTAGTGCCAAGAGTAGTATTGAATGGATGGCGAATCCTGCGGCAAAGGCTTCGGCTCATCTCGTCATCGGGCTGGATGGAAAAATTACCCAGATGGTGGAGTTCAATAAAAGTGCCTGGCACGCCGGAGTAAGTAAATGGAGCGGGTTGTCCGGTCTGAATAATTATTCGATCGGTATCGAACTTGACAATCCGGGGAGATTGCAAAAAACGGGTAACAAATGGCGTTCCTGGTTTGGAGCGGAATATCCCGATCATCTGGTGCTGGAAGCAGTACACAAACATCAGGAGGTGAAAGCCGGATGGCATGTATATACAGAACAACAACTGAGGGCTTGTATTGCTGTAAGTCAGTTGCTGGTCAGTCACTATAAATTACAGGATGTATTAGGGCATGAAGATGTTTCTCCTTTCCGGAAGGAAGATCCGGGACCGGCTTTTCCTATGGAATCATTTAAGTCCAGTGTATTGGGACGCAGTGATGATGTAGCAGATATTTTTAAGGTAAATACGGAAAATGTCAACTTACGTGTGGGGGCAGGAACTGAATTTGGAGCTATTGCCAAATTGAAGAAAGGTACTAAAGTAGAGTTTATCAAAAGCAAACTGAACTGGTATTATATATTTGTAATCAGTGGTACACCAGGGTTGACCGAAAAAGAAGGATGGGTGTATGCGCCGTTGTTGACGAAAGTATCATAAAAAAAATCAAACGAATGCAGATGCCGGTAGAAAGATTCATTTCTGTCGGCATTTTTTATAAGACATCCTGGTTCCCCCGTTTTTTTATCAATCCCTGCAACCAGGTTTCAGCCTGAAGGTATTCTACAGGATTAAGAGAACGTATGTCCAGTTGTATGATTCCCTTATTCCGGCTGAATAGTTCTTTCAAGCTTTCGATCGCGGATTGCGGACGCTGTTTCATCCGTTCGGCATCTTTGAGGGTAAGTATATGGAGTCCTTCCGGAGTTTTATTTTTTACCGGAACGAAAGAATATGCGATGCTGTAGACTTCCTTCAGGCTAATACTTTTAGCCTTTTTGACAACTCCTGATCGGGAGAGCTCCTGGTACTCCAGTTTCGTATTGTCTATGATCAGACAATATTGGGTAGTGGCTTCCTTGAGCCATTTCCGGAAGGATACGAATATGACGGTCGTAAATATGATCAGCATGAAACCGATGATCATGATCGGGAAGAATGAATTGCCAAAGCCTGTATTGGAGGAGAAGGCAGAGGAAAGGATACTAAGGAAAGAGGCACTAAAAACGATCAAAAAAATGAGTGCTCCAATCGAAGCTTTGTTTTTCCAGCGTAGTATGGTTTTGGAATGCGTTTCTTCTTTTTCTATTTTTTCAGAAAGTACCGGAGTAGCTCTGATGGTATAGGGAGCGGTCAGGCGTACGTTTTGATTTATTTTTTCCAATATTTCTTCTGCGGCTTTACGGGAGCCTGATTCGGTGAGGTACCATTCGCCGCCGTCTTTTTTCCGGAGATATACATGATAATAGTAGGTAGAGTGCCGCGTACCACTTTTACCGGCATTATTATTACTTCGGGATTCTACGTAAATATCAAATAGCTCTATTTCGTCGTAGCGGATATAGCCGGTTGGGCCATCATCCTGATGCATATGGATGCCTACAGCTCCCTGCTGGTTGTGGAATGTGATGAGTTCCGGAGTGTTTTTCATGGTGACCGTAGGAGTGTAATAGCCGAAAAAAGCTACCGTGAGTCCTATGGTGGGGAATAAACCTTTAAACAGGATAAAAGGAAAATCGGTCCGGTCGATCCAGACGATTAATCCAATTCCGATAAAGAAGAAGAGTAGTCCCATGGCGATCAAAAAAAAGGAAGTACTCCTCATATTTTTTCGCTTTAATATAAGCTGTTCATGGGGGGAAGAAACGATTTGGTAAGACATAGAGCTTAAATGGGATAGACGTTACAATTGTTCTGTGTTGACGTTTTTTTTGGAAAAGTTCAGCGAAAATTTCCAGGGTATTGTTCTCTAAGGTAATAAGTTTTTAGAAATAAAATACTCTGCCAGGAGAGAGAATGCTAAAACGTACAACAGTGAGAAACACTATCTGTAAATACCTTTTACAGATAGTGTTTAATAGAGAACAGATCAGGGATTACACATCCATTTGTAGAACAGTTTTCCCAGAAGAGCAATGCCCTTTTCCATATCCTGTAGCGAAGCGTTGGAAAAGTTAAGGCGTATGGTGTTATGTCCTTTCCCATTTTGGAAAAATGTTTGTCCGGGTACAAATGCTATTTTCTCGAGAGTGGCTTCTTCGAGCAGTGAGGTTGCATCCATGTATGGAGGAAGTGTAAGCCATAAAAACATTCCTCCTTCAGGATCAGTATACTGGATTTCTTCCGGAAAATAATGCCGGATCATGGTGATCATTTCGTCTTTCTGATTCTTATACAGTGTCCGTATCTTTTGAAGATGTTTCTCTACATCATTGTCGGTAAGCCACCGGTGTATGATCCGCTGAGACAGAAAATTGGAGTGAAGGTCGCAGGCTTGTTTGGCCAGGATCATTTTTTCTATAAACTTTTTAGGCGCAACGAGCCATCCCAGTCGTAAACCAGGGGCGATGATCTTAGAGAAAGACCCTAAAAGAATGGTCTGGTCCGGCAGGTATTTTTTTATCGGTGGCAGGGGAGAACCTGAAAACCTGATCTCACCATATGGATCGTCTTCAATGAAAATCGTAGTATGTTCGCGGAGTATCCCGGCCAGGTCCTTTCTTTTTTCCAGCGAATAGGAGATCCCTGTGGGGTTCTGAAAATTGGGAATTCCATAGAAGAGTTTTATCTTCTGTTTCCGGAGTAGTTCTGATACCAGGGACGTGTCTATCCCGTCTTGTTGCATTGGTACAGATAAGAATTCCGGTTGGTAAGCGGAAAAAGCCTGAATAGCGCCGAGGTAACTGGGAGCCTCGAGCAGTACTTTGTCCCCGGGATTGAGGAATACTTTTCCGCATAGATCCAATCCCTGCTGAGAGCCGTTAGTAATGAGTATTTCGTCTGCCGATACAGGGAGCCCTGTATCGGTATAGCGTTGGGCAATATATTCCCGTAAAGGAAGATATCCTTCTGAGGTAGCATATTGCAGTACGTTTTTACTGTCTTCGGTCAGGACACTCAGGGTAGCTTCCCTGAGCTGTTCGGAAGGGAAAGACAATGGATTGGGTAGGCCTCCCGCAAAAGAAATAACATCCGGCTGAGCGGTAACTTTTAAAATTTCCCGGATGAACGACTGGGGAATATGATGGATCCTTTCTGCAAATATATTTTGTGATCTGTTGTCAGGGAGTGTTTTCATGATCTGTTTTTCGATATAATGTTTTAAATTTTAATGTTGGTTTCATAATGATGATGACGACTGCTGACACCAGCAGAGCGGCTGCAAAGATGGTCTGCATACTGACTCGTTCGTTTCCAAGCCACCATCCGAGGAATACGGCGATTACAGGATTGACATAGGCATAAGTAGAGGCGCTTGTCGGATTCGCCTTTTTTATAATATAGTTGTAAGAGGTAAATCCGATGAGCGATCCAAAGATGATCAGGTAAAGAAATCCAAGAATGGAACGTGTAGTGATCTCTGAGATATCAAACCTGCTCCATTCGGAATTTCCCGTTCCGATCAGGAAAAAGATTCCTCCGGCGATCAGCATCTGAAAGCCGGTATTCATGTAGGCAGAAGAAGGCAATTGGTTATTGAGTGCATACACCGATCCTACTGCCCAACAGATGGAGGACAGCAGGAGGAGACCTACTCCAAGAGGATTTAACTGCTCTACTTGCCCCAGATCAGAGGGGCCTATTAATACAAACATGCCTGCGATGCCAAGGAAGATCCCGATCCATACGACTGGCGAAGGTTTGTGCTGTTGATTTTTCATCCAGAGCAGCAGGACTACCCATACCGGTTCGATGGTGATGATCAGGGCCGTGATGCTGGAATTGATATATTGCTCTGCCCATACTACTCCTCCGTTTCCTATGACCAGTAGCATAAAGCCTATGAAGGCAGTATTTTTCAATTCGTGTCTGGTAGGCCAGGCGTGTTTATTCAGACGGGCCAGAAGAAGCATGATGGACCCGGCACTTACAAAGCGAAAGCCTGCCATCAGAAAAGGAGGCATGGATTCCAGCACAAACCGGAGTGCCAGATAGGTAGACCCCCAAAGGACGTATACTGCTGCAAATGCCAGCCATAGTATTAATTCAGATCGTGTTACTTTTTGTGTAGTAATTGTTTTCATTGGTCATAGTATGATTTGAATTTATTGGAAACTAAAAAAGCCCGGTATTGAGGCCGGGCTTTACAGATACATTATATACTTAAGTATGTTTAGATATCCTCAATTCCCGGGAAGGCCTTAATCGGCGCGCAGACGTGTGCAATGGCGACGACCGCTGCGGCTTGCTTGAGAAGGGAAAGAAGATAATTATTTATCATTTCAGTAATATGGGCTTAAAAACAAAAAACCGGACATTCTAGGGGCCGGTTTCTTGTTTTGCATTTATTGTTACATCATAAACATAAATAAACCGGATCATTCCCTTGTCTTAGGGACGAAAATGATGGCGGCGACTTTATGTAGGGATTGCTGTTTCATATTGTATATAGAACAAAGGTATTGGTTATTTTGGTAAAAGCAAGTGTTTTCTGATAAAATGAATGTAGAATGTCGCGTATTATTACCATTGCATGTTTTTATTATCCAGTTCCAGTTTCAGCGCATCAATTTTTTCCTGGTGTTCGATGATCTGTTTGGATTTTTCTTTCACCCTTGTTTCGAGAATTTTTTGTTTTCTTACAACTACCGAATAGTTCTTCCTGTAAATATAATAACCGGAAAGGACAACGGTTAAGAGAAGGAAAGAGCGAAACCACCAGGAAGCCCAGAACGAAGGAGTGATCGTGACGGATAGCTGAGTGCCTTCCTCGTTCCAAACACCGTCTTCGTTGGCGGCTTTTACTTTAAAATAGTAGGTACCCGGATCCAGGTTGGTGTAGCTTACAGGACTTGGCTTGTCTACATAATGCCAGTCTGCGTCAAAACCTTCCAGTTTGTAGGCATACTTTACTTTTTGGGTGTTGGCGTAGTTGAAGGCAACGTAGTCGAATGTAACATTGGACTGTGAAGACTCCAATAGAATATCTTTGTTGGGATTCAGAATGTCTTTTACAATGCCTTGCTCACCGTTGCTGTTCCGGTCGAAAGCCTGAACATCCTTGATGGCAATGGAAGGTATATTTTTATTACTGTTAATATCCAGGGGATTGAAACGGTTATATCCGTTGATCCCTCCGAACAATAATTCACCGGTAGACAATTTACACTGAGCTTTTCCGCTGAACTGATTGCTTTGAAGTCCGTCTGATTTGTTGTAATTTTTAAATGTTTTGTTTTCCGGATCAAAGCAGGAGAGGCCCTTGTTGGTACTCAGCCAGAGTTTCCCTTCATTGTCTTCAAGGATCCCGAGTACGTTGTTGTTGGCAAGGCCGTCTTTTTCTTTGTAGGTATAAAATTTAATACTGTCGCGGTGCATCTGGCAAAGTCCTCCAGCTGTTCCGATCCAGAAACGGCCCTTGCTGTCTTCGTAACAATGGTAAACGGTATTGTTCCCAAGGCTGTTTGGATTGCCCGGATCTTTTACGAAGCGTCTGAATTTTCCGGTCTTTTTGTCTTCCAGCAGATTTAAGCCGACAGAAGTACATACCCATACGTTTTTCTTTTTGTCTTCGTATACGTAGTAAACAAAGTTATCACTGAGTGAAGAGGGATCTTTGTCGACTTGCTGGAAATTTTTGTAAGTACCTTGTGCACGATCATAGAGGAACAGGCCGTCCCGCCATCCTCCCAGCCAGAAGTAGCCTTCGCTGTCTTCCAGGATGCTTCCGAAGGAATATCCGGCCATAGTTCTGCTGAAAGTTCCCTTCTTTTTGTCCAGCAGGTGCAATCCTTCGAGGTAAGTACCTACCCAGATATTTTTCTTTTTGTCTTCGTACACCGAAAGGATCACATCGGAAGTAAGTGATTTGCGGGTGTTGGCTTTGGTATAAAGAGAAAATTTTCCGGTTGCAGCATCGTATTTGTTCAGTCCGCCATCGTCGGTGCCTACCCACAGGTTTTGATCACTGTCTTCCATAAGGGATAGCACTGCATTATGACTCAGACTGTTTGAGTTGATAGGATCGTTGAAAATATGACCAAATTTGTTGTTTGGTACTTTATAGAGGTTGACTCCGCTGGCAAAGGTTCCCAGCCAGATATTTCCCTCCATATCTTTGATGATGGTGTTGATGGAATTATGGCCCAGGCTGTTCTGGATATATTTGTTGTGTTTCAGGTTCTGATAGGTATTAGTTTTCAGATCGAGGATGTAAAGGCCCATATTTTCAGCACTGATCCAGATATTTCCGTCGTTGTCCTGGCAGATCGAGACGATCATTTTATCGGTGGGGATAACGGAGTTGAGGATGAATTTACGGGAGGTTTCGTCAAACAGGTAAAGTCCGTTTTTGGCGGTCCCTGCCCAGATCTTTCCGTCAATCCCTTCGTAGATGGCGGTGACGAATTTTCCTTCCAGGCCATTCCCGTCTTCTGCAAGCGGAATATACTTTTTGGTCCGGACATCAAAAAGACTTATCCCGGCTTCGTATGTGCCGATCCATACCCGGTCTTTCTGATCGCAGTGGATTACAAACTGGGAGTTGCTTTTCGGATTGTCGGCCGATTTGTAATTGATGAATTTGTACGATATTTTATCAAGGTTACAGATTCCGTTGTCGCGGGTGGCGATCCAGAGATTTCCTTTGGAATCACAGGTTATATCAGAAATTTTATTGCTGGCGATGCTGTTGACATTGTTCGGGTTGTTGGTGAAATGAGCAAAGCCGTCTTTGTCGGCATCGTACCGGGAAAGCCCGTCGTTGTATCCTATCCACAGGATGTTTTCCGTATCCACAAAAATGCATCGGATATAATTTACCATTAAGCTTTTGGGATCGTGTTCGTTGTTCTGGTAGGTCTTAAAACCATATCCGTCAAACCGGCTCAGTCCGTCTGAAGTAGCGAGCCACATATACCCCTGCTTGTCCTGGGCGATGTCCCGCACCCAGTTGCTGGAGAGACCATTTTCTACATCAAACTGTTCAAAGATCATACTCTTTTGCTGGGCAGGAGAGAGGACAGAACAGAATAGAAAAGAAAGGAGTAAAATAATTTTTTCAGGTAGAGAAGTCATCCGGTGTAGTTTTGCAGGCTTCATAACGTACTGTATTTTACCTTGTTTTAAAGAATAAGGTTGCATGAAGTTAGCAAAGAATTCTTGAAATCGGAATTTTGGGATATGAATTGCCGGAGTGAGTTATAAACACTTTTTATAAAAGGCTAAAAATGAATATTCCCGGCGGAAGGGAAGAGCGCCGGGAATATTTTTTGGAAATTTTTACTCATAGGAAAGGTTCTGCGACAGCCATCTTTCTATGACTTCCAGCGGCATTGCTTTTCTTCCGGCATAATCTTCCACCTGATCTTTTTCGATCTTGCCAAGTCCGAAATATTTGGCGTCAGGATGGGAATAGTACATCCCACTTACCGCAGAGGCAGGATACATGGCAAAACTTTCGGTGAGCTGTATACCGGTTTTCTGTTCGGCTTCCAGGAGATCGAACAGTGTACGTTTTTCGGTATGGTCCGGACATGCCGGATAGCCGGGCGCCGGACGGATTCCGACGTATTCTTCTTTGATCAGGGCATCGTTGTCCAGTATTTCTTCTTTGGCATACCCCCAGAATTCTTTCCGTACCCTGGTATGCAGGCATTCTGCAAATGCCTCGGCAAGACGGTCGGCGATTGCTTTGATCATGATACTGTTGTAGTCGTCATGATCTTTTTCGTATACTTTGGCAATTTCTTCTGCCCCGAAAATGGCCACCGCAAAACCACCTATAAAATCGTTTATCCCTGATTCCGCCGGAGCTATATAGTCAGAGAGGCTGATATTTGGAAGGTTGGAGCCTTTTACGCCCTGTTGGCGTAAATTGTGGAATACGTAAGAGGGCTGTTTCCTGTCTTTGTCTGAGAAAAGCTGAATATCATCGTCTCCTTTTCTTATAGCAGGATAGAGCCCTACGACTCCTTTTGCCGTGAGTGATTTTTGATCGATTACCTCCTGCAGCACCCGCCGGGCATCGTTATAGAGTTTGGTTGCTTCTGTCCCTACGACCGCATCGGTGAGGATCTTCGGAAACTTTCCATGCAGCTCCCATGTCTGGAAAAAAGGTGTCCAGTCAATGTAGCGGGCGATCTCGTCCAGAGGATAGGCCTCAAAATATTTATTCCCGATAAACGAAGGTTCTGTGACGAGTGTGTTTGTCCAGTCGATTTTCGTTTTGTTTTCCCTTGCTTTTTCCAGGGGGAGATAGTTTTTGTCTTTTTTACGTCCGGCATGATCTGCCCGGAGTTTGGAATATTCGTCTTTAACCTTGGACTTAAAATCATCGTGTGTTTCTGTCCCGATAAGGCTACCGGCTACTGGTACGCTCCGGGAGGCATCCAGTACATGGACTACAGCCCCGCTGTAGTTCGGATCAATTTTGACGGCAGTGTGAATACGGGAGGTAGTAGCTCCACCGATCAGCAACGGGATCTTAAAGCCCTGGCGTTCCATTTCTTTGGCCACAAACACCATTTCGTCCAGCGAAGGGGTGATCAGTCCGCTTAGCCCGATGATATTTACCTGGTGTTTTTGGGCCGCTTCGAGTATTTTTTCGCAGGAGACCATGACCCCAAGGTCAATGATCTCATAGTTGTTGCAGGCCATTACCACGCCTACAATATTCTTCCCGATGTCGTGTACATCCCCTTTGACGGTAGCCATGAGTATTTTACCGTTATTCGTATCGGCAGAGATCTTGCCTTCGGCAATCAGACGTTGTTTTTCTTCTTCGATGAAAGGGAACAGATAGGCAACGGCTTTTTTCATCACCCTGGCACTTTTTACTACCTGAGGTAGAAACATTTTCCCTTCTCCGAAAAGATCTCCCACCACATTCATTCCTGCCATCAGAGGCTCTTCGATCACCTGTATAGGTCTTTCAAAAAGGTGACGGGCTTCTTCCACATCCTGCTCCACAAAGTCGGCATTCCCACGAACGAGGGCATAGGTAAGACGTTCCTGTACCGTTCCGTTTCTCCATTCCTGGTCGGCTTTCTCAACTCCTTTTTCTTTCCCTTTCAGAGATTCGGCAAATTCGAGCAGACGTTCGGTCGCATCGTCTCTGCGGTTGAGCAAGACATCTTCTATTCTCTCCAGAAAGTCTTTGGGGATATTGTCGTACACTTCCAGCATGGAAGGATTTACAATTCCCATGTCCATTCCAGCTTTTACACCGTGGTAAAGGAAAGCAGAGTGCATGGCTTCCCGTACATGATTGTTTCCCCGGAAAGAGAATGATACGTTGCTGACCCCGCCGCTTACGTGTGCATGGGGAAGATTTTT
>CAYTGJ010000057.1:0-10717 GCA_964437245.1 uncultured Chitinophagaceae bacterium | reverse complement strand
CTTACGCAGGTGGTAGCTTCGAAAAAGGAGAGTGCATTTATTCTATGTTCTTCGATCCCGGTTCCTACGGGGAAAATATTCAAGTCGAAAATAATATCCTGCGGAGGAAAATTTACTTTGTTGACCAGTACCTCGTACGATCGTTTCGATATTTCGATTCTCCGTTCGGTAGAGTCTGCCTGTCCTTGTTCATCAAAAGCCATGACAATCACCGCTGCCCCGTATTTTTTGACCAGGTTGGCCTGTTTGATAAACTCTTCTTCTCCACTCTTTAAACTGATAGAGTTTACGATTCCCTTTCCCTGGATGCATTTTAGTCCGGCTTCAATGATCGGCCATTTCGAAGAGTCTACCATGATGGGAACTCTTGCAATATCGGGTTCGGAGGCGATAAGATTCAGGAAACGCACCATGGTTTTTTCTCCATCCAGCATTCCTTCATCCATATTGATGTCGATCACCTGCGCACCTCCGTTTACTTGTTCCTGTGCTATGGCCAGCGCTTCATCATATTTCTCTTCTTTGATCAGCCTCAGGAATTTGGCAGAACCAGTCACGTTGGTACGTTCACCGATGTTCATGAAATTACTTTCAGTAGTCAGTGTAATGGGTTCCAGACCGCTTAAACGAAGGTACGGTTCTATATGCGGTTTTTTCCGTGGTTTTTTCCCTGCCACTACTTTGGCGATTTCACGGATGTGATCGGGAGTGGTTCCACAGCATCCTCCCAGAATATTGACAAAGCCATTTTCTACAAAATCGGTTACGACAGAAGCCATCTCTTCGGCCGTCTGGTCGTATTCTCCAAACTGGTTAGGCAATCCTGCATTGGGATAGGCACTTACATAACAGCCGGCTACTCTGGACATTTCCTGCAGGAATGGCCTTAGCTCTTTGGCACCCAGTGCGCAGTTAAGTCCCACGCTTAGCAGATTAGCATGAGATACCGAGTTGTAAAATGCTTCGGTCACCTGCCCGGTCAGGGTTCGTCCGCTGGCATCGGTGATCGTGGCGGATACCATTACTGGGATTTGTTTACCGGTCTCTTCAAAAAGCTCCATGATGGCAAACAATGCTGCTTTTACATTTAGTGTGTCAATGATGGTTTCCAGCAGCAGAAGATCAACGCCTCCTTCTATAAGTGACCGGGCCTGGTCTTTGAAAGCAGTTGCAAGCTCATCAAAGGTGACGGCACGATAACCAGGATCGTTTACATCAGGAGAGAGAGAAGCAGTACGGTTGGTAGGTCCCATAGCCCCTGCCACAAAGCAGGGGCGTGAGGGATTTTTTTGCATGAATTCGTCTGCCGCTTCTCTGGCTACTTTGGCACCGTAGTAGTTTATGTCGTGCACTATGTGTTCCAGCTCATAGTCGGCCTGCGCAATAGTAGTACCGCTGAAGGTATTGGTTTCAATAATATCGGCTCCGGCTTCCAGGTATTGGGTATGGATGGCCTTGATGACGTCGGGCCGTGTGAAAACCAGAAGGTCGTTGTTCCCCTGTAACGGGATTTTATGATCTTTGAGTTGCTCGTTTCTGAAGTCGGATTCCTGCAGCTTGTATCGCTGGATCATGGTTCCCATGGCACCGTCCAGTACCAGAATACGTTTGTCTAATTCTTTCTGTATATCGAATGTCATCACTTATGAGTGAGTAGTAAATAAAGTAATATGATATATTTTTATTTGACAGTGTTTATGCTTGTCAAATAAAAACGTCAGTGTATTAAAATGGTAGCAGGAAATAACGGGGAAGGAAGAGTATTTTCTGTCCATCTTTTCCCGTCTGGCTGGCGGGATGGGAATTAGCACCTAACCCATTTTAGCAGGGCGGTTGCTAAGACTTCAAAGAGCCCATTCTCTCCGTCTTTCCTGATGTTACTACAAAGTAAATACATTCGGAGGCAAAATGCAATATAATAGAGCGGTTTTGTCTGTAAAATATTAATTATTAATGTATTAATTGTATCGGAAAAAAGAAGGGCGGAGAGAAAAGAAAAGGAGGAATATACATAAAATGTAAATGATCGCTCTCGGTTGTCAGCACCCTTATGAGCAGCGTAGTCAGGTGAGGGAAATTTTACCTTGTTCCTTCTGCAATATTGTCTTATTTTTGAAAACAAACCAAAGAATAATACATTGAAATTAGGTGCAGTAGACATTGGATCCAACGCGATCAGATTTCAGGTAACTTCTGTCCTGGAAAACGATAATACCATTTCTTTTAAAAAGCTTGAATACGTTCGTTTCCCGCTCCGGCTGGGACAGGATGTTTTCAATACGAACGAGATCAGTACACAGAAGGAAGCAAAGTTTATAAAACTGATGCAGACCTTTAAAAATCTGTTTGACCTGTATGAAGTGGACGATTATATTATCTGTGCTACCTCGGCTATGCGTGAATCCAAAAACGGGAGAGATATTGCTTATAAAGTAAAATACCTGCTTGGAGTGGAGATCCAGATCATTGACGGGGAAAAGGAAGCAGAGCTGATCAACCGGGTGCTGTTCAGCGAACTGGATGATAACAGCTATATTCACATTGATGTGGGAGGAGGTAGTACGGAGATCAATATTTTTGAAAATAAGAAAAAAATAGCGACCAATTCTTTTAAGATCGGTTCGGTACGGAGATTGTCAGGACTGGATACGAATGAAGAATGGGATATGATGAAGAAGTGGATCGAAAAGCATATTCAGCAGGTGACCAAGCCTGTAATGGCTATCGGAACAGGTGGAAACATCGGGAAGATCTATGAATTGGCCAACCCCGGTAAAAATAAAGGAGCTTCCAAACAGACCATTTCCATTAATAAAATAGAAGAGATCAGAGAATTTATCTCTCAGCATGATTATGAAGAAAGGATCAATGTGTTGATGCTGAACCCTGACCGTGCGGATGTTATTATTCCTGCTTCGGATATCTACATCTCCGCCATGAAATTTGCCAAAGCACATAAAATGCAGGTGCCGGAAGTGGGGTTGAAAGATGGGCTGATGCTGATGCTCTATGAAAGAAATAAGAAGAAAAAAGGGAAAAATACTTTTGTGACGGTAAATAAATACGCAAAATAATCCTGCTGTATTTTTGCCAACGTTAAGCAAATTATAAACTGTGCAAGAACCAGGATTTGAGGTTCAATATAAAATGAGAATACTAACCGGAATACAAAGCAGCGGGCGTCCGCATTTAGGAAATATACTGGGGGCTATTATTCCTGCCATCGAATTATCCAAAGATCCGCAAAACGAATCACTGTTTTTTATCGCAGATCTTCATACGCTTACTACCCTGAAAGACGGAGCGATCCGGAAACAGAATACTTATGCCGTAGCGGCTGCATGGCTGGCATTCGGATTTGATACGAAGAAGAATATCTTTTACCGCCAGTCGGATGTGGCGCAGGTATGTGAACTGGCCTGGATCCTGAATTGTTTTACCCCATACCCGATGCTTGCCAATGCCCATTCCTTCAAAGATAAATCGGACAAACTTTCGGATGTCAATGCCGGATTGTTTACCTATCCGGTGCTCATGGCTGCCGACATTCTGATGTACGATGCCAATTATGTTCCCGTAGGAAAAGATCAGATCCAGCACCTGGAGATCACCCGCGATATTGCGGAAAAGTTTAATGCTACTTACGGAGAAACGTTTGTATTACCGGAAGCGAAGGTAGACAATGCAGTGATGACCATTCCCGGAATTGACGGGCAGAAAATGAGTAAGTCTTACAACAATTACATTGATATTTTTCTTCCGGAAAAAGAACTGAAGAAAGTAGTACAATCCATTGTCACCGACAGCACACCGCTGGAGGATCCGAAGGATCCGGATACCTGCAATGTCTACAAAATATATTCTTTGATCGCTTCGGAAGAAGAGAAAAACGAGATAAGAAGTAAGTACCAGGCCGGAGGATTTGGCTACGGCCATGCCAAAGCGGCTTTGCTGGCGAAAATCCTGGAGCAGTATGCCGGCCCGAGAGAAAAATTTAATTACTACATGAACAATTTGCCAGAACTGGACAAAGAACTGAAGAACGGTGCTGCCAAAGCGGCTGCGATCGGAGATCAGGTGTTGGCGAGGGTAAAAGCCAAAGTAGGATATTGAATTGTTGACCGATGTCATTTCCCTATAACCCCATTCTTGAAGCACAGGCTACGTACCTCCGGCAAAATCTTTCGGAAGCAGACCGCAGGATCGGGAAATTGTTAAGAGAGGAATTCCCTCAGGTAGCTGTTGAGATCAAAGCTCCGGTGGATGATTATATCGTTGATTTTCTTTTTCCGGAGCAAAAGCTGATCATTGAAATCGATGCCGTCCAGCAGGAAAATACAGATGCCTATGTATATCATGCCGAGCGGAAAGAAAGACTGGAAAGTCTTGGAATACAGGTATGGCGTGTGGAAGAGAAATATGTTCTTGATCCGGCGCAGGATTTTATCCGGGACTTGCGTGAGCGGTTGTAAGCAATAAATCGTTCGGAATAGTTCGAATGTAACGACTTCCGGCGATATGATTTTGGCTGGTTCGTTATGTTAGGGCTGCATTTTTACTAAAAAGGTCTTCAAAGGTGTGGAGAGAGATTCATTTCGTGTTTTATCTGGCATTTTGTATCCTGGAGCTGGCCTCTGAGAATAGTAGTAAATATTATCAGGAACATTCTAACTATTTTAAAATAACTCTCTGCGCTTTTTGTTATATTTACTGCCTGAATAATAGCATACATGAAGCCCAAAATTTTATTTATTGACCGTGATGGTACGATCCTGGTCGAACCTGTTACCGATCAGCAGGTGGACTCACTGGAAAAATTAGAATTTCTTCCTAAAGTAATCACGGCGCTGGCCAAACTGGCTGCCGATAAAAATTATAAACTGGTCATGGTCACCAATCAGGATGGCTTAGGGACAGCTTCTTTCCCGGAAGATACGTTCTGGCCTGCGCACAACAAAATGCTTAAAACCCTGGAAGGAGAAGGGGTGACCTGGGACGGCATGCACATTGATCCGCATTTCGAACACCAGAATACTCCTACACGTAAGCCGGGTATAGGGATGCTGACCGAATATCTCAACGGATCATACGATATCGAAAATTCTTATGTGATCGGAGACCGTATGACCGATGTGAAAATGGCGGAAAACCTGGGATGCAAATCCATTCTGCTGTCTGGCGATACAACACAGACTGTTCCTGCTTCCTGTGTCCTGATCACGAAAGACTGGGAAGAGATCTATCGTTTTTTGAGTAAGCCGTCCCGCAAAACAACGGTACAGCGTACTACCAAAGAAACCGATATTTTTATAGAGCTGGACCTGGACGGAACGGGAAAAACTTCTATCAGTACAGGACTTGCCTTCTTCGATCATATGCTGGATCAACTGGGCAAACATTCCCTTGCCGATCTTACTATACGGGTCAAAGGGGATCTGCATATTGACGAACATCATACTATTGAAGATACGGCACTGGCGCTTGGCGAAGCTTATCTGAAAGCGCTTGGCGATAAAAAAGGGATAGAGCGTTACGGATGGTTGCTGCCGATGGACGATTGTCTGGCACAGGTGGCGATTGATTTCTCCGGCCGGCCATGGATGGTATGGGAAGCAGAGTTCAACAGAGAAAAGATAGGAGAGATGCCTACAGAAATGTTCTATCATTTCTTCAAATCATTTTCGGATACTGCCAAATGCAATTTAAATATCAAAGCCGAAGGAACGAACGAACATCATAAGATCGAGGCGATCTTTAAGGGGTTGGCGAAGGCGATCAAAATGGCCGTGAGGGTAGATGCTGCCAATGCGCAGGTATTGCCAAGCACCAAAGGAGTTTTGTAAAAATAACAGTCCCGGTCTGTAGTATTCAGTCCCGGCCGGACACATCATTTAAATTATCAAAAGTGAAATTAGCCATCATACGTTACAACGCAGGAAATACTCAGTCGGTGATCTATGCCTTGAACCGTTTGGGAATAGATCCCATCGTGACAGACGATCCCGAAGAGCTGCAATCTTGTGATAAGGTTATTTTTCCAGGGGTAGGAGAAGCCAGCACGGCGATGCACTATCTGAAAGGAAGAGGCCTGGATCAACTTATCCCTTCTTTAACACAGCCTGTATTGGGGATCTGCCTGGGATTACAACTGATGTGCAGGCACTCGGAGGAAAACAACGTCGATTGTCTGAATATTTTTCCGATGGAAGTAAAACGTTTTCCGGCAGAGGGAAAAGTGCCGCAGATGGGATGGAATTCGATCATGCATCTGAAGTCGGACTTGCTGAAAGGCTTGAACGAAAACGATTTCGTTTATTTTGTACACAGTTATTATGCAGAACTCCACCCGGAATATACGATTGCGCAAACCGATTATATCCTGAACTATAGTTCGGCGATCCGCAAGGATAATTTCTACGCAGTACAGTTTCATGCGGAAAAAAGCAGTGAGGTAGGGGCAACGATCCTGAAGAACTTTATTGAGTTGTAGCCTCCGCTGAAATTATGTATACGATGCCATATCATGAGTTCTAAATTATTATAGTAAACTATTCTGCTTAAATGATCGAATTAATACCTGCCATAGACCTCATTGAAGGAAAGTGCGTAAGACTTACGCAGGGAGATTATGGACAAAAAACTATTTACAATGAAAATCCTCTCGAAGTGGCCAAACAGATCGAGGGAGCTGGTATCAAGCGTCTGCACCTGGTAGACCTGGACGGTGCCAAACAGAAACGGATCATCAACCATAAAGTATTGGAAACGATCGCAAGTAATACCTCGCTGCACGTGGATTTTGGCGGAGGCCTTCAGTCGGACGAAGACCTTATGATTGCGTTTAATGCAGGCGCCAGACAAATTACCGGAGGAAGTATAGCGGTAAAAAATACCGGATTGTTCAGCAACTGGATCGAAAAATTCGGGACGGAAAAGATCATTCTGGGGGCCGATTGTAAAAGCGGTATGATCGCGATCAGCGGGTGGCAGGAGACCACCGAGATATCTGTCTTTACCCTGATCGAAGATTATATGGCAAAAGGAATTCGGTATTGCATTTGTACCGATGTAGCCAAGGATGGTTTGCTGCAAGG
Organism: uncultured Chitinophagaceae bacterium; assembly: GCA_964437245.1. Classification (GTDB taxonomy): domain Bacteria; phylum Bacteroidota; class Bacteroidia; order Cytophagales; family Cytophagaceae; genus JANYCO01. Next base: position 3,623 of record CAYTGJ010000057.1, on the reverse strand, counting down.
TCCTTCGTTTGAATTGTACCAGGAGATTATGACCCGTTTCCCTTCCTTAAAACTGATTGCAAGCGGAGGGGTTACCAGTGTAGACGATATAGAGCGTCTGAACGATATGGGGATCTATGGTGCCATTATAGGAAAAGCATTCTACGAAGGAAGGATCAAGCTGGAAGAACTGAAAAAATTTGTCTAATCCCGGGTCCTGGGAAGCCAGGATCTGATACTGATAATTTACTCAAAGGATGCTCACAAAACGTATTATCCCTTGCCTGGATGTAAAAGATGGCAAAACAGTAAAAGGAGTCAATTTTGAAAACCTGCGGGATGCCGGAGATCCGGTAGAGCTGGGCGCTCTTTATGCACAGCAGGGAGCCGATGAGCTGGTGTTTCTGGATATATCCGCTACACTGGAAAAAAGAAAAACGATGGTGGAGCTGGTGCGCCGGGTGGCAAGCCGGATCAATATCCCTTTCACCGTAGGAGGAGGGATCTCTTCGGTAGAGGATGTTTCAGCCTTGCTCAATGCAGGAGCCGATAAGATCTCCATTAATTCATCTGCCGTAAAAGATCCTTCCCTGATAGACCGGCTGGCACTGGAATTTGGAAGCCAGTGTGTGGTCGTAGCGATCGATACACGCCTGTACGATGGCAGCTCAAGAGTACATACACACGGAGGAACCAAACCTACCACGCTCGACACGTTTGAATGGGCGCAGGAAGTAGAACAAAGAGGTGCCGGAGAAATTCTGCTGACCTCCATGGATCACGACGGTACGAAAAATGGTTTTGCCATAGAGACTACTGCCAGGATCTCCGAAAAGGCAAAAATCCCGGTGATAGCCTCGGGAGGAGCCGGAGCGATGGAACATTTTACAGAGGTGTTTAAGGATGGAAAAGCAGACGCTGCTTTGGCTGCCAGTATTTTCCACTTTAAAGAAATAGGAATTCCGGACTTGAAAGAATACCTGAAAAAGAACGGTATCACCGTAAGAATTTAAACGTCGTTGGGAGCGCATTAAAAAGGGAGGCAGTTATTTTGATAACCGCCTCCCTTTTCTGTTTTCTGTTCCTGTTCTCTCTATCTCTTACCAGTCACTTTTCTTTGCCGGATCATTTTGAGCTTCTTTGATCACTCTTTTCAGGTCGGCTGTTAGGGCTTTCAGATTGGCATCTGCTTTAGACTTGATCGTTACCCATCCTTTAGCAGACATTTTGGTTTTGCCACAATCCGGAGATACATTTTCCAGTTTTCCTCCGTCAGCTCCTGCTACTTTTCCTTCAGCCGTATGTACTAAATCTGTAGCGATAAAACGATATTTCCCGTCTTTTACGAATACTGAAAAGCTAAAGGTAATTTTTCCTTTGTCGTTTGCATTTCCTGCTACATTCGGATATTCTACCGGCGAGGTTCCTGTATAGACCAGTGTCTCGTTTTCTTTATCTTCTTTGATTGTAAATTTCTTATCTGTTCCCCATTGTTTGGCGACCGCATAAATATCTTTAGCATTAAGGCCGGCAGCGTCTACTACTTCCAGATACGTCACTTTGCCTGTATTCTGATCCACGGGAAGATCTTGGGCAAAAGAGACATTGACCAACAACAACAGAATTGATAATAGTTTTAAACTTCTTTTCATAAGGTTATAATGTTTAATAATTTCTATTTCCAATATATGGAATGGTCAGAATAAACAAAAGCTGTCGGGAATACAATATTTGGAAACCTGAGAAAAATCCTATACTTTTGATACTGATCTGGTTTCCGGTATACGACCGGGATTAAAAGGGAATAGAGGTGAAAATCCACAACTGTACCCGCAACTGTAATCTTCCTATGTTTTTGTACTCTATTTCTTTGCCACTGTAACGCAAGTCGTTATGGGAAGGCAGTACAAAAGAAGAAAGTCAGGAGACCTGCCAGAACAGTTTCATTTCATTCATTGCTTTCGGGAAAAAAGGTAGAATGGCAGTAATGTTAAAAACTAAAAGTTCTATCCAAAACAGATAGCTGTTTATCTTTCTTACATAGAAAAAAAATATGTAGGATTGAAGAGGAGTAGAAGCAAGGTGTTTAATATTTTCTGTAGTAATTTTCCCCAATCTGTTTTTTGGATGAGATGATTAAATACGGTGTATATTTAATCTGATTGGTATTCCTTGGTAAAATTTTACTCAGTTGTTATTCTGGTATTCTTATGCGGTGCGGAACCTCTGTATGCACAGGAGCGTTCGCAGGATACGCTTGTGGTTTCGGAAAAGGAGGTCGTGGTATATGGCAACCGGCAGGAGGAATTTAATGCCGGAGTGAAAGTACTACAGCCGGATTCCGTTGCGCAGAACCAGTTCAGGAATAATACCCTGATGTCTTACCTGGAGGAAAAATCAAATCTGTACCTGAAATCATACGGGCTGGGAAGTCTTGCCACTACTTCCTTCCGGGGAGCAGGAGCTTCCCAGACATCTGTTTTATGGAATGGATTTAACCTGCAAAGTCCTATGAACGGAACCCTGGACCTCGCCCTGGTACCGGTTGCGATGATAGATGAGACGAAGGTGCAATATGGAGGAAGCGGTGCATTGTGGGGAAGTGGTTCGGTAGCGGGTTCTATATACCTGGACAATAAACCTTCTTATGGAAAAGGGCTGTCGCTCCGGTATGGGCTCGCATATGGCAGTTTTAATACCTTATCCCACCGGGCCCTGGTATCGTACAGCGGTAAAAAATGGAGCCTGTCCCTGAGAGGCTTGCTGAACGAGGCAAAAAATAATTTTTCGTTCGTCAATACAACACAGTATGGTTCGCCTTTACAGGAGCAGCGGAATGCTGCCTTAAAACAACTAGGGTACATGATGGAGTATTATCATCAACTGACTAAAAGAGACCAGTTGAGTGTACGGTTGTGGCAGCAGCACAGTGACCGGCAGATTCCCCCCACTATGTTGACCCCTTCGTCTGATGCCTTGCAAAAGGACTGGTTCATACGCCTTGCGTCGGAATGGCAACACCGAAGGAGCAGGGTTACTTATAATGTCCGGATGGCATACTTTGATGAAAAACTGTTGTATCAGGAAAACTCCAAAGCGATTGATTCTTACAGCCGTTCGATCAGCCAGATCACGGAAGCAGAGACGAAGATTACGGTGTTGAAAAGAGGGCTGATCAATATAGGAGTAAACAATACCTATACGACCGCAGAAGTGGAATCGTATATCGGAAAACCTTATCAGAACAGGTTCTCTCTGTTTACCTCGTTGAAATATGGAGGGAAAAGAAAAAACTGGCTTGTCAATGCCGGTGCCAGGAAGGAGCTTGTGACAGGTTCCCGGTACGATGAAATGCTGGAAGTACCGGTCATGCCTTTTGCCGGAGCTGATTGGTGGCTGACAAAAAAGTTTTTGCTGAAGTCTAATGTAAGCAGAAATTACCGGTTGCCCACGTTCAACGATCTCTACTGGACTCCCGGAGGAAATGTAAACCTGCAGCCGGAACAGGGATGGGCAGAAGAGCTGGGGATTCATTTTATTCATAAAGAAGAACAATATCCCGACGGAGTTCCTCCCTCCAAAGGATCAAGGATGACCGGACTTACTGTTTCCTCTACTGTTTTCAACCGCACGATCGATAATTG
>CAYTGJ010000056.1:25800-26612 GCA_964437245.1 uncultured Chitinophagaceae bacterium | reverse complement strand
ATAAATCTGTTCGATATCCGATTTGATCTTTTTAAACTCCAGATCCGGATACTGATAGGTAGCAATCAGCCATAATCCTTCGAGCAGATCTTCTCCTCCCTTGTTTCTCCATTCGGTCAGACGGACCATCAGGATATCATAATGGAGGTTATGCACCAAGTCTTCTATTCTTTTCTGGACTACAGGGTTAAAATTGTTTTCCCATTCATACTCCAGGTGAGGAATAATGCTCTCCCCGATGGACATGATCTCCTTTTCTACCATAGAGACCACCTCGTTGTCTTCATCGTCCAACAGCGCAATAAGAGCTTTTATTTTATTTTCTTCCATTCTAACTATTTATACCATTTTCATACCAAATGTAATTTATTCGGCCTGATTTTTTAAAGAATCCCTGCGAATAAATCACGTTTGAATGATCCCTACATTGTATCGTTTATCGACCGGAGCATTATTGGCCGCATCAATGCCCATAGAAACCATCTTTCTGGTCTCCAACGGGTCAATTATGCCGTCGATCCACAGACGGGAAGCGGCATAATAAGGGGAAGCCTGTTCATTGTACTGACGGGTGATCTCTTCCAGCAGTTGTTTTTCTGCTTCCGGCGTTATCTCCTGTCCTTTGGCTTTCAGTGCTGCCATTTTTATCTGCAGGAGCGTTTTAGAGGCAGAAGCTCCGCTCATCACGGCTATCTGAGCGGTAGGCCAGGCATAGATCAGCCTTGGATCAAAGGCTTTGCCGCACATTGCGTAATTTCCAGCTCCGTAGGAATTTCCTATCACAACCGTAAATTTAGGTACTACAGAGTTGG
>CAYTGJ010000056.1:10088-25790 GCA_964437245.1 uncultured Chitinophagaceae bacterium | reverse complement strand
ATAATTCCTCCGTGTTCTGACCTTGACCCTACCATAAAACCGGTCACATCATGCAAAAACAGAAGAGGGATTTTTTTCTGATTACAATTCATTACAAAACGGGCGGCTTTATCGGCCGAATCGGAGTAGATCACTCCCCCCATCTGCATTTCATTTTTCTTGTTTTTGACCATTACACGCTGGTTGGCCACAATCCCTACCGCCCATCCTTCAATTCTTGCCAGCCCGCAAAGAATGGATTTGCCGTATAACTCCTTGTATTCCTCAAATTCCGAATTGTCTACCAGGCGACGAATCACTTCTTTCATATCAAACGGCCTGGTCCGGTCGTAAGGGATAATCCCATATATTTCTGAGGGATCTGCCTTGGGGTCTGCTGCCCCTATCCGGTCAAAACCTGCTTTTTCGGAGGCTCCGATTTTCGAAACTATACTTCTGATCTTTTCCAGGCATTCTTCATCGCTGGCACATTTATGATCGGTCACTCCCGAGATCTCGCAATGGGTGGTAGCTCCTCCCAAGGTTTCGTTGTCTACCTCCTCTCCTATCGCTGATTTCACGAGGTAAGATCCTGCCAGGAATACGCTTCCGGTCTTGTCCACGATCATTGCTTCGTCTGACATGATGGGTAAATAGGCTCCTCCTGCCACACAACTGCCCATAATGGCAGCGATCTGTACAATTCCCAAGGAAGACATTACGGCGTTATTCCGGAAAATTCTTCCGAAATGTTCTTTATCGGCAAAAACATCTTCCTGCAAAGGGAGGAATATCCCTGCACTGTCTACCAGGTAGATAATGGGGAGTTTGTTTTCCATGGCAACCTCCTGCGCCCTCAGGTTTTTTTTGGCAGTGATGGGAAACCATGCTCCGGCCTTTACAGTGGCATCATTGGCCACGATCACACAGGATCGGCCGTGTATATATCCGATTCCGGTGATCACTCCTCCGGAAGGACATCCGCCGTATTCGGTATACATTCCTTCTCCGGCAAATGCTCCAAATTCCAGAAACCGGCTGTTGGGATCTATTAATTTTCTGATCCGTTCCCGGGCGGTCAGCTTCCCCTTTTCATGTTGCTCCGCAATCTTCTTTTCGCCTCCCCCAAGGTGTACTTTCTGAAGCCTTCCCTTCAACTGGGAACAAAGCATTTTAAGCGAATCTTCGTTTTTATTGGTTTCTATATTCATTCCGGTAAAAATATTAACTTTACGTCCATCGTAATTTACAAAAGTATATTTGATTAATTTATGCCTGAAAGGAAGAAAAAACAACAACAGGTTACTATTGTAAACAGGCATTATCCCCCGAACCCCGGGGTCACCGGCGAATCGGCCTGGGACCTTGGTAAATAACTGATCGAAAAACACGGGATGCATGTACGGATCGTGCATGTACTGCGCAACGATGATGGCGGTGGTGCAGTGCGGGAACCTATCGGAGAAATCTTTCCGATCTCTACACTATACAAAGGGAAAAACAAAGCGTTAAAATCCATTGCCGGTTTCCTTGATGGTGTTTCTCTTATTGTTAAAACTATCGTGGTCAGAAAAGGTCCGGTCATTTGTATGACCAGTCCTCCCCTTCTTCCGTTCTGGGGCTCTCTTTTTTTCGGTTTGTTCAGGATCAGATGGTTTTTCTGGTCGATGGATCTGTTTCCTGAAGCATTCGTTTCCAACGAAAAAATGCGTTCAGGTTCGTTTCTCTACAAGTTAATCATGAAGATCACTTACTTCAATACTCCTGAGCTGTTAATAGCACTGGGGCCCAAACAGGCGGAGCATATCCAGGGCAACTATCAAAAGAAGCCGGCTACCACGATCCTGCCTTGCGGTGTATTCACACATTACGAAAAAGAAGCGCAACTTCCTTCCTGGAAAAAAGAAGACGGAAAAATTTATTTTGGGTATTGCGGGAACCTCGGAGCTCCGCATTCCGAAGATTTCCTGAGAGAGTTCATAGATGCCTTCAACTCTTCTACCCAACATCTCATCCTTGCGGTATACGGCCCGAAAGCGACTTCTCTACTGGCTTATGCAGAAGGGAAAGCCGGGATAACTATCTTAAAAAATGTTCCCCGGAGCCAGCTTCACCATATCGATGTTCATCTTGTAAGTTTACTACCTTCTTTTAATCACACCGCTGTTCCTTCCAAAGCCATCAGTTCGATCTGTACGGGAGGCAGTGTGCTGTTTTATGGCAATGATCAGGCGGATAGCTGGCATATGCTTCAAGCTGCCTCGTGGCTGATTGATTATCATAAGGATCTTAGCGAACAGCTTCGTTTATTCATCAACTCTGTAAATGCCGAAGATGTAGTGGAGAAGAAAAAAAATGCAGTGGTGCTTTCGGCACAACTGCATACTATGGAGATAAAGTCTTATGAAGAAATAGCGTCTTACATAGCCAGGTATAATTCCTAAACTATACCCTGCTCTTCAGACCATTGAATATTTCCACCAACGTGGTTTTAAGATCGTATTTATAATCCCACTCAGGGTAATGACTCTTGAATTTAGAAAGATCGCTAATATACCAGATATGATCTCCTATTCTTGAGGTTTCCGAATAAGAGTAGTTCATCGTTTTTCCGGTGATCTCCTCGCATACTACGATCGCTTCTTTCATGGAGCAGTTGGCATAACGGCCACCTCCTGCATTATAGACTTCTCCCTGGCGTGGATTCTGGTAAAAATGCCAGAACATATTGATCAGATCGTAGCTGTGAATATTGTCACGCACCTGCTTCCCTTTATAGCCAAAGATCGTATAATGATCGCCGGTGATCGCACATTTCATGAGGTAAGACAGAAACCCGTGCAATTGGGTCCCCGAATGGTTAGGGCCGGTGAGGCATCCGCCTCTGAAAACACCTGTTTTCATTCCGAAATATTTTCCATACTCCTGTACCAACACATCGGCGGCCACTTTAGAAGCTCCGAAAACGGAATGGGTAGACTGATCAATGCTCATGTGTTCGTCAATACCATTTTTAAAATACGGATGGTTTTCGCTGATCTCCCATCTGTTTTCCAATTCCTCCAGGGGCAGGAAATTAGGCGTGTCGCCGTATACTTTATTGGTGGACGTAAATACAAAGACGGCCTCCACACAATGCTTCCGGGTCATTTCCAGCATATTCAAGGTGCCATTCGCATTTACTGTAAAATCGGTAAAAGGCTCTTTGGCCGCCCAATCGTGACTTGGCTGAGCTGCGGTATGCAATACGAGTTTGATATCTTTGCCGTATTGGGCGAACAGTTTGTCCAGTTCTTCCTGGTTTCTGATATCCAGTGAGCGGTGTGTATAGTTTTTATAAGTACTTTCCAGGCGTTGTCTGTTCCAGTTTGTAGAGGCATTCTCCCCAAAAAAGTACTGTCTCATATCGTTGTCGATTCCAACGATCAGATCAAACTTATCACTAAAAAAAGCGACGGCTTCACTTCCGATCAACCCTGCTGAACCTGTTATGATTGCAATATTCATTTTCTTATTTAATTTTCTTAGCTGGTGTTCCTACGTATGTACCTGGCTCAGTAATATGATCTTTCACCGTTGCACCGGCGCCGATGATCACATTAGAACAGATATTGATATTGTTGATAATGGTAGCTCCTACTCCTACAAAGACAAGATCCCCTAATGTACATCTCCCGGAGATGGTAGAGTTTGGGGCTATATGACAATGTTTCCCGATCTTCACCTCGTGTTCCACGATGGTGCTATTGTTGATAATGGTGTTGTCACCGATCTCTGCTTCCGGTCCTATATGGCAAAAATTCCCTATAAATACGCCTTCTCCTACTTTACTTCTCTCACTTACATAGGCCTTTGATGAAATTACATTCCCGAATTTCATCCCACTGGATTTATCAAAAATTCGCTTCCGGATATTATTATCCCCAATGGCTATAATAATCGGAGCTTTAAAACTTTCCGGGAAAGAATTTACGATTTCAAATCCGTATAAACTTCCCTTCCCTTTGGCATTACTATCAAAAAAAACAATTCCTGGTTTATCATAGCTGGAAATAATGACATCTGCCACACTTCTGGCATGACCACCGGCACCAAGGAGAATAAACTTACTCATAACGAAATAATCATATTTAATTCACTCCCGAAAGATATACATCATATTTTACATTTTAATCATCAAATGCTATTATTTTAGTTTTCAAAGAGTTTTAAAAAGAGAAATTAAACCCCGCAATATTTAAAAAAATACCTATTTTTGGCCTGAACTTTACATAGAAAATAATGACTAGCAGTATCTTAAAGAGGCTTGCTCCTCACCTGGCAGCACATCTGGCTTTTATTCTGATTCTTTCCATTTATTATGCACCTGTTTTTTCAGGAAAAAAATTAATACAGAATGATGCAATACAATCAGCAGGATTCCTTAAAGAATCCACTGAATATCATGAGAAAACCGGAGAAGAGATTCTGTGGACCAACTCTATGTTCAGCGGGATGCCTTCCTGGAGAGGGTATACAAACAACATTATCAAACATTATCACTATGCATCCATAAAATACATAGCCGTTCCTATTTTACTGGGCTATCTTGCCTTTCTTGGATTTTATATTTTGCTACTTTCGATCGGGGCTGATTACTGGCTTAGTTTTATCGGGTCTGCTGCTTTTGCTTTTTCCTCGTTCAACATCATCAGTATCGAGGCAGGGCACCTCAACAAGGTCTTTGACATGGCTCTGATGGCTCCTGTCATTGCCGGAATTATTCTGGTGTATAACAAAAAGTACTGGCTTGGCGCTGCGATCACAGCATTATTTTTAAGCATCCATATTTTCTACGCTCACTTCCAGATCACATACTACCTGATCATTACTATTTTATTTTTAGGAGTGTATGAACTTATCAGAAACGTACGCCGAAAAACAATTCCTCATTATATCACTGCATCACTTATCCTGGCGATGAGTGCTGCCATTGCAGTAGGTCCTAACATCTCCCAGCTATGGGCGACTCAGGTGTATTCAAAAAATACCCAAAGAGGAGGCAGTGAGCTTACGCTCAACAAGGACAAAAACTCCAAAGGACTAGGAAAAGATTATACATTTGCCTGGAGCAACGGAAAACTGGAAACTATGACAGTATTCATTCCTTACTTTTACGGAGGAAGCTCCAGCGAAAACTTAAATCAAAATTCAGAGACTTATAAAGCTTTGATCGATAATAACGTTCCCAAGAATGAAGCCAAATCTTATGTAAAAAACATTCCTCTCTACTGGGGGGATCAACCTTTTACATCCGGTCCTGTCTACTTCGGAGCAGTCATTGTGTTCTTGTTTATATTAGGGCTTTTCCTGCTCAAAGACGGTATGAAATGGTGGGTACTAAGCGTCACCATCCTTGCCTTTTTACTATCATGGGGAAAAAATCTGGAGTTCTTTAACGATATCTTTTACTACAATTTCCCTCTCTACAATAAGTTCCGGTCGGTTACAATGACACTTGCCATTGCACAACTCACAGTTCCTTTCCTGGCCATCGCTGTGCTTGTCAAAATAGTCAACCAGGAAATTACTTATCCTGATTTCCTGAAAGGGTTAAAATGGTCTACCATTATTTGTGGAGGTACAGCTCTTCTTTTTGGAATACTGGGCGGAACCTTCTTTGATTTTACCGCAGAAGGCGACGAGGCACTAGCCAAACAGGTTCCTCAATGGATGATGGATGCCATCTATTCCGACAGAGCCGGCAAACTACGGTCCGATTCATTCCGGTCCTTGTTCTTCGTACTGGCCGCTGCAGGTGTCCTGTGGGCATTTGCCACCGAGAAAATAAAACCGGTTGTATTTTATATTGGGTTCTCCGCTCTTGTAATCTTTGACCTGGTACTGGTCGATAAACGATACCTGAACTTTGATACTTTCAAACCTGCCAGAAATCTGGAGCGGGATGCATTTGCCCTGACAGATGCAGATGACATGATTCTGCGGGATAAAGATACTTACTACCGTGTAGCAAATTTCTCTAAAAACATCTTCAACGATGCTACCACTTCCTATCACCATAAATCAATAGGAGGATACAGTGCCATCAAGCTGGGGCGTTACCAGGACCTGATCGAGCACCAGCTCAGCAAAAACAATATTGCGGTATACAGCATGCTGAACACAAAGTATTTCATCGTTCCTGATCAGAAAAACAACCAACCTCTTGTACAGCGAAATCCAGAGGCAATGGGAAATGCATGGTTTGTAGACAGTCTTATCCTGGTAGAAACGCCTGATCAGGAAATGCAGGCATTGGATAGTACTGACTTACGGTCGGTAGCGATTCTCAAAAATGAGTTTAAAGAAGGAGTGGCAGGACTACAGTTAATCAAGGATCCTTCGGCTTCGATCAACCTTACCGTATATCATCCAAACCGCCTTACGTATCAATCGAAAACGAATGCTGAACAACTGGCTGTGTTTTCCGAGATCTATTACCAGCCGGGATGGAATGCGTACATTGATGGCAAGCTAACACCTCATTTCAGAGCAAATTATGTTTTAAGAGCTTTGCGCATCCCTGCGGGAGAACATACGATCGAATTCAAGTTTGAACCTGAGCATTATTTTACGGGAGAGAAAATTTCGCTTATTGGTTCTATCCTGTTTGTTGTATTCCTGTTAACAGCTATCGTTATGATCCTACTGCAGGAGAAAAAAACAGTACCACATAGTTAAATTAAATGCTATCGACAAACTAAGTTCATTCACTTAAAACACTACTAAGAGGAACCGTTTAAAAGTCGTGTTCTCAATCTTTCTTCCAATTTTATCCTTATATAAAATTGGGATGCAGGAAAAACAAGACTGTTCGATAATATTGATTTGAGAAACTTACTCAGGAAAGAGAAGCTTCAATTTCCCGGATGACATTATTATACTGAAGGAAAATCCACATACAATCCTCCGTTCATAAACAACTCTTTTGTGTTTTTTATGAAAGCGGAGTATGAGAATAAAAAATCAAGATGATCGACAGACCACACGGAATAATGTTTCATCATTTTCATGATCAGGTGAAACATCCTATTGGACAGGGATCCATTACAGGGAAAGAATTTCAGAACATACTCTTATGGCTGCAGAAAGACTATACCATTCTTTCTGCCAAGGAATGGTATGAAAAAGCGATTCAGCATACACTCGAATCTAAAGATATTTGTATCACGTTCGACGATAATCTACTCTGTCAATATGAGATTGCCTTACCGGTACTGGAGGCGCTCAATATACAGGCATTTTGGTTTGTTTACTCTTCTCCTCTTACAGGAATAAAAGAGAAGCTTGAGATCTACCGGTATTTCAGGTCTGTTGCCTTTAAAGATTTTGATCATTTTTACCAGACTTTTTTTAATACCATTACAGCTTCCCCTTCTCTGCAAAAAGAAGTAGAAGCAAAACTGGCAGCACTGGATACCAATGAATATCTTAAAAAATTTCCTTTTTATACCACGGAGGATAAGATCTTTCGCTATACAAGAGATCAAATCCTTGGGCAGCAAAGATACTTTGAAGTAATGGATGACATGATCAACCGCCATGGATTGGACATCGAAAAAATTTCTGCTACTTTATGGAACAATGCATCGCAGCTAAAATACCTGCATGACACCGGCCATATCATAGGACTTCATTCTCATACACATCCTACGGAGTTAAAAAAAATGTCTTATAAAGACCAATTGGCAGAATACAAAAAAAACCGAGAAATTCTCGTTTCTATCTTAGGGCAAGAAATCAATTGCATGTCGCATCCGTGCAACTCTTATAATGATGATACCCTCACCATTCTGAAAGATATGAACGTACAACTTGGATTCAGAGCAAACCCTGAACCCGGATATGATTCCCCTCTGGAGTATCCAAGAATAGATCATGCACTTTTAATTGACAAAGCAAAATGAAGATTACGGTATTTACGAGTAACCAACCAAGACATTTATCGCTGATTAAAGATCTTGCCAATATTGCCGATGAAGTATATGCAGTAATGGAAGTCAATACAATATTTCCTGGTAGAAAAGCTGATTTTTTCAAAAAAACGGAAGTGATGCAGGAGTATTTTAATAATGTACTTGAATCTGAGAAAAGAATCTTCGGAGATATTTCCCTGTTACCCGCCAATGTCCGTTCGCTCTCTGTAAAACTGGGAGATTTAAACGATATCCCTCAAACGGTACTGGCCCCTCTTATCGAGTCAGATATCTACATCGTATTCGGTGCAAGCTATATCAAAGGATGGCTGATTGATTTTCTTGTAGCAAAAGGAGCTTATAACATTCACATGGGGGTCTCCCCTTACTACCGCGGAAGTTCCTGCAACTTCTGGGCCTGTTATGATAAAAATTTCCACTTGGTGGGTTCTACCATTCATTTACTGTCTAAGGGTCTGGACTCCGGACCTATGTTATTCCATGCCTTACCTACTCCGGAAATTAATCCTTTTGACTTTACGATGAAAGCTGTCAAAAGTGCCCATACCGGACTAGTCAGATTTATTGCTAATGGCCAACTCCGAGAATTTCCTCCGATCGTACAGGATCGTACCAAAGAGATCCGCTATACCCGTAATGAACATTTTGACGATACTGTTGCCCGGGAATACCTTGATACACCCATCAGCGGGGAAGAAATAGCACTTTCTGTTTCCAATGCTGATCCGGCTCTCTATTTGAATCCTTTTTATTATTAGTGAGTCAGTACTCCCTACCTAAAGTTCAGACAGGCTCTTTCTTTCAAAAGCATCTATGTAAGATTGTTCTGTGGTATTAATCACCTGTACGCCCATATGTTTGCTATAAACATTCAGTTTTTTATAGGCTAAAAAATTATTATAACACCATTTAAAAAAACTGGTAACATCCATTTTTTCTCTTTTTTCAAGATTATTGTATAGCTGCCCTCTCCATTTTTCACCATCCTTCGCATAAAAATAATCGGTGCTTGCGTACAGTTCATTGTCTTTGTCTACAGCAATATCCTTAAACTGAGAATTGTCTACTCCTGTCAGAAAAATTTTCTTATACCGCATATTAATCGCCGCGAAAATTGCAGCCACGATCACATTTTTTGCTAACGGCATTCCAAGATTCAATCTGAATATCCTGTGATTAAACCAATCGAACCCATCAACCACCGTATAATTGTAATAACGAACTTTAATAAAACTATTTTGCATCTGAACCTTTTTGAACACCCTGGATTTACGTCCCAACTGAGGTATAAATATTGTCAGTTCCCAACTTGTTCTTTCTACCAGAGCTTTCAACGTTTTCTGTACAGCAGGGACATTGCTCTCTTCCCAATAAAAGGCACTGTCCAGTATTAGCAAATACTTAGGTTTAAGCTCGACATACAAATCTGATGACGGAAAATTATTGACACAGATCAATTCTCTGGTCTTAAAAAAATCGGGATAGGCCTTAAAGTCCTGGAGAAAAGAAGGGGCATTTCCTACCACTATAACTTCAGCCTTTTTCACTACCGGAAAACCGTATTTAATTTTACTCAACAAAACCATCTTCAGCAAAGAGTAAAACATGTAAATTGTTTTTCTGATTGCTTCAGACAATAAATGAACATATTTTTTAGCGTAATAAACCATTTCTTTAGTATGACTACTTCTTTAATATGACTTCTGCAACGGCCCAATCAAGCGGAGTGTCAATGTCTACAGAACGGATATCACTCATCACATATTTTTTGACCTTTGTAAATGCTGCTATTGTCTTTTCTTTTAAAGACTTCACATTCATGACGTATACGGCTCCGTTATACTTGTAGACCATCGGAACTTCCTGACGCCGGGTATATTTCCCTTCTGAGATTTTAGTTAAAAAACCTTCGTTATTTTCACTATAGCATAAGTAAGAAGGGTCCGGAATTTCCTCTACACTTACCACCATATCCAGGGCTTCGCTATATAACTCCAGACACTGCTTCACATCTTCTTCTGTGCGAAGTGGAGAAGTAGGCTGAAGCAGGACGATTGCATCGTATTGTATTCCCCTCGCACTGTAATATTCCAGGGCATGGAGCAGAACATCGTAAGTAGATGCTTCATCTGTAGCCAGGTGCGATGGCCGCATAAACGGCACTTCCAATCCCAACCTATTTACGGTTTCTATGATTGTATCGCTATCAGTGGAAACACAGATATGTGTATCTTCCGTAAACTGCCTTGCTACCCGTATGCTATACTCTATCAGCGGAATGCCATTGAGCGGTTTTATGTTCTTGTCAGGAATGCCTTTTGAACCACCTCGTGCAGGAATAAGGAAAAGTGTATTCATTTTCTTAATGGACATATTTTATATATTCCTGTGCTTTCTTATAATCTTCAGGCTTTCCTATATCAATCCAATATCCTACGATTGGGAAATAGGCAATTTTTCTGTCCTGGTCAATCAACTTCTGTATTAAATCGGTGGCATCAAAATAACATCCTGGCGGAATATTTTTCAATACCTCCTTTTTCATGATATAGATCCCTGCATTGGAATAATAGGTATAAGTAGGCTTTTCTATAATAGAAGTGACACACCCTTCTTTAATGTCCAGGACTCCATAAGGAACCGATACATTGTAAGGTACAGAAGCTACCGCCATATCTGCTCCGGACTCGGTAAAATGAAGAAAGAACTCTTCAAAATTAATATCGGTAAACAAATCCGAATTCATGACCAGAATATAATCCGATTCTACCTCTCTGATAAGACTCAATGCTCCCATGGTTCCCAGAGGCTGGTCTTCTTCCAGGTAATCAATAAAAGCATTTAACTGCGTTCCGTCCTGAAAATAAGAAGAGATTTTTTCTGAAAGATATTTTACGGAGATATGGATTTTATCTATTCCATATTTCACAAGATTTTCGATATTATATTGAATAATGGGTTTATCTCCCAGCGGAAGCATAGGTTTCGGAAGCAAATCCGTTAGAGGACGGAGTCTTTCGCCCCGGCCTCCAGCCATGAGAACAGCCTCTACCGGCAATAATGACTTTTGTTTTGCGAGATCCAGTATTCTAAAGATCTTACTATTTTCATCCAAGACCGGTAATAAACGAACCCCCTGTTTCCTCGCACTATCGATCGTTTCCATAGAAACATTTCCATGAGAAAGATATCTGAAATTTTTTCTCATGTAGATCGCTATGGTATCCTGAAGGTTTAACCCTTTGATCAATCCTCTTCTGATATCACCATCGGTAATGGTTCCCACCATACGGTCATCACTATCCAGAACAAACAACGTTAAATTAATTCTTGCTCCAAATTCATCGAGTTTGATCAATGCTTCTTTGATAGTCTGATACTCGTATATGATATTTTGCAAAAAACTCATAAAATCTCTTTTATAATCCTGACAATTTTGGTAGCGGCCGAACCGTCTCCATATACCTCTGATTTTTCCGGAGTCCCGGACGTTTCTATTTTTCTAACGGCTTCCATAATCTGGAATTCATCAAACTCCGTTGCAATAATATTGGGTGTTAGCAATCTTCCTTTTTGCCTGTTTCCCAGATTTATCACCCATTTAGGGAAAAAAGAAGCTTCTATAAAACCGCTGGAAGTATTTCCCATCATAAAACTACAATATTTCATAACGGATAAATACCCTACTGTACCAAGGCTTTCCACCAGGCACACCTGTTTATTTTCTTCCGCATATCTTATTATTTTTTTCCGGATGGATAATCCCATTGTATCCGCATTAGGCATGGTAATCAGGTATTGATACCCTTTCAAAGACGAAAGTACTTTTAGAAGCACTTCTGTATAATGTTCGTTCTTCTCAAAAGAAACTGTTTCCGGATGAATCGTAATCAAAACAGTAGGAATATTCAGATCGATTTTGAAGCGTGTACGAAATTCGTCTACAGTATATAAATCTCCCTTACAAAGATTATCAAAACTTAATGCTCCTACATTATAAATATGTTGTTTATTATCCAGGAGTTCATTCAATCTGTTTTTATATACTTCCGAAGAAACGAAATGTATCTGAGACATATGAGAAATACTATGACGAAAAGCATTGTCAATAGCTCCGAGTGTCGTCTCTCCACCATGCAGATGAGCTACTTTCATATTAAAAGGTAATGAAGCTGCAACTGCTGCAAACATTTCGTAACGGTCTCCAAGTGCAATGATCAAATCATAAGACGTATTTCCCCACAGTTCTCCAAAAAGCTGCATCGTGCGTCCCATTGACTCTACTATAGCGGCAGGGCTATCGCCGTATGGCAGAGTATCGATCCTGTGGCTGACATTAAAACCATCTTTAAGGATCGTTTCTACGGTATATCCATATTTTTCTGACAAATGCGTGCCAAAAGCAATAATATCCAACTGCCATTCCTTTTCCTGAGTGGCTATTAACTCCAGCAAGGGTTTATAGATGCTGTAGTCTGCTCTTGAACTTGTCAGAACTGCTATTTTCATGGTACTAATAAATTCCAACTCAGTTTAGTATCTTCCTCCAGATCTGATTTCAGTTTCCTCCCTACGATCTCGTCCAGTTTCATGGGACTGATCCCATCTCCCGGTCTTTTCATGATCAGATCTTCTTCCGTAAGAATATGTCCGGCTTTCAGCTTCCGGACCAGGTGAATACTCTTTCTGGCGATCGCAATGTTTTTTATTTCAGAAGGAGAAGGTTCTTTTATCCCGGTTCCCATAGCAGCTTCGATATGGCGGATTGACCGGACCATTTGTTTTAGTTCCTCCGGTTCCAGTGATGCCTTATGATCCGGCCCTTCCATCGTACGATCAAGGGTAAAATGTTTTTCTATGACCGTAGCCCCCAATGCCACTGCGGCGATCGGGACCTCAATTCCTTGCGTATGGTCAGAATATCCGATGGCTACTCCAAACTGCTCTCCTATGCTTTTCATCGCATTCAGATTTACATCCGAAAAAGGAGTAGGATACTCTGTATTGCAATGCAATACCGTAACGTCTTTTTTACCGGTACCCGCTTTTTCCAACACTGCCAGGGCATCTTCTATTTCTTTTACAGTAGCCATCCCGGTAGAGATGATCACTTTTTTATTCAACTTACCAATCTTTCTCAAATAAGGGAGATTCGTAAGTTCTCCGGATGGTACTTTATAAATATCCAACCCTAATTCTTCCATAAAATCAATGGAAGGCATATCAAATGGAGTAGACAAAAATGTGATTTCTTTTTGTTCACAATATTTTTTTAATGATTTAAATTCTTCAAATCCCAACGAAAGTTTCCGGATCATTTCCAATTGGGATTCCCCTTCACCGGTAGTGGCTTTCTGATACTCCGCTTTTCTGGCTTCTTTGGACATCAGTAATTCCGGTACAAAGGTCTGGAACTTCACTATATCAGCACCAGCCTCTTTTGCCGCATCAATGAGCTTGACGGCCAGTTCATATTGTCCGTTATGATTTACGCCTGCTTCCGCTATGATTAATACTTTATCCATTTTTTACGATCACACTACTAGGAATATTTACAACCCGGTCTTCCAGCCACTGAGCATTACTCATATCCGTACGCTGACAATGTTCAAACATACTGGATTTATAGATCAGATTCCAGATAGGTCTTGTCATCACTCCATTTTCATTGGTATATTTCAAAAACGCTTCCCGCTCTTCCCTGTTTTTTAACACCACTGCATTCAGCCAATAATTGGAATATGCTTCTTCCGGTTCACTAAAAAACGCTATCCCAGCTTTGGCAAAAAATACTTTGTACTGTTCTGAAAGGATTCTCTTTTGTTTGATAAAACCATCCAGGCTTTCCAACTGTGCCAGCCCCAATGCAGCATTGAGGTTAGGCATTCTATAATTATATCCTATATGATCGTGTGCATATTCCCATTTATGGGGAATTTTGGCCTGTGTGCTTAAATGTTTTGCCCGGTCAGCCCACTCCTCATCGTCGGTAATCAGCGCTCCACCTCCTCCGGTCGTAATGACCTTATTCCCGTTAAAGCTAAGTGTTCCCACCTTTCCAAACCGTCCGGTGGAAATTCCTTTGTATTTACTACCAATACTTTCGGCCGCATCCTCAATCAGGACAATATGGTAACGCTGACAAATCGATGCGATCTCGTCTATACGTACCGGATGACCGAACGTATGCATCGGGATACATGCCTTGATCTGTTTCCCTGTTTCTTTATTATAACATGCATTGTCTTTTATGACAGCTTTTTCCGTAAGGAATTTTTCAAGAGACTCAGGAGACATTCCCATAGTATCCCGGTCTACGTCTACAAAAACAGGTTGTGCTCCGGTATATGAAATGGCGTTGACAGTAGCAATAAACGTAAGCGGCTGTGTGATCACTTCATCTTCAGCGCCTACTCCTGCCAATACACAGGCCAGGTGCAAAGCTTGTGTTCCGTTTACCACCACCACAGCCCGGCGTGCTCCGGTATAGCGTGCCAATTCCAGCTCAAATTTATTAACGTACTCTCCTACCGAAGAAACAAAACCACTGTCGATGCAATCATTTACATATTTTTTCTCATTGCCCGAAAATATCGGCTCATGAAGAGGAATAGAAGCACGCCCGTGATTAAGCTCCCGGATAAAGTCTACAACTTCTTTAAACATTATAAATATCGGCTTTGTAACTTTTAAGATTTTCTTCTTGCCTAAACCACTGAACTGTTTCTTCCAATGCTTTTTCAAAGGTATACTGTTGCTTCCAGTTCGTCAGTCGTTGAATTTTTTCGTTTGATCCGAAAAGTCTTTCTACTTCACTCTTGGTCGGACGCATACGCTCTCCCTCGGTCATAACAGAAGCTTCCGGATTGATCATGGAAATAATCCTATTGGCCAGATCTCCTATCGAGATCTCCGACTGAGTAGCGATGTTCACTTCCTCTCCGATCGTTTGATCTGATTTTGCGATTTCAATAAATCCGTTGACCGTATCTTTCACATATAACAGATCCCTGGTAGGATGAAGAGCTCCCAGCTTGATCTCTTTTTTTCCCGCGAGCAATTGCGTGATAATCGTAGGGATCACTGCTCTCGCTGACTGACGGGGCCCGAACGTATTAAAGGGGCGAACGATGGTAACCGGCAGGTCGAAACTTCTATAAAATGATTCCGAAAGAAAATCTGCCGATATCTTGGTGGCTGAATAAGGCGACTGTCCTTGTTTCGGATGTTTTTCATCGATAGGAACATACAAAGCGGTACCGTATACTTCAGAGGTAGAGGTCACCAGTATTTTTTCAATGGGCAGATCACGGGCCGCCTGCAATACATTCAGCGTTCCTCTGATGTTTGTATCCACATAGCTGTCCGGTGAATGATAACTGTAGGGGATCGCAATAAGCGCCGCCAGATGAAAGACGATATCAACTCCCTTCATGGCCGTTTTTATTCCATTAGGATCCGAAACATTGCCCATGAAGATCTCCACGTTACGAAGTTTTTCCTTAGGAAAAGTATCCAGCCATCCCCATGAGTTGAATGAATTGTACAATACAAATGCTTTGACCTCATACCCCTGATCCACCAGGGTTTCTACCAGGTGACTTCCTATAAAACCGTCGGCGCCGGTTACTAATATTTTCTTATTTTTTAACTCCACCTTACTTTATTATATTTCTTTTAAAAAATCTTCGTTTACTTCCTGATACACTTCAGCAGGGGAACCAATACCGCCAGTATGCCTCTCCGG
>CAYTGJ010000056.1:0-10078 GCA_964437245.1 uncultured Chitinophagaceae bacterium | reverse complement strand
GTCTATCCTCCTCACAATGATTTCATACCTCTGTCCAGACAGTCCTCTATACTTACGATCAGGAGGTTGAATTTAACCTTTTAAGACTGGTAAATTTAACCTTTTTTGGCTGAAAAATGATATAAATATGAAAAAGTACATTCCCCGCCAGCCTCCCGAAAAACGATCACTTTCCGGCCTCCTGTCCTTATCCGGATATGATACCGGACCACTAATATTTTCTAATAAATAATTACCTTTGAGCTATGGGAATAATCATCAAACAAAGTATCAAAGGGAGCATCATCAGCTATGTGGGAATTCTGCTGGGTGCTTTTAACGTATTATGGTTATATCCCCGGTTTCTGGCTCCTGAAGAAATAGGCCTTATCCGGCTTCTGCAGGACATTCCTTTTTTATTTGCGGTATTTGCACAAATAGGTGCTTCCAGCATTAACGACCGTTTTCATCACTATTTCAGGAATGAACGAAAAGGGAATTTTCTTTCGCTGTTACTATCGTATTCCTTTCTGGGATATTTAGTATTCTTGGCTGCCTTTTTTATTTTTCACGATTACTGGACCTCTATTTTCGAAGAAAACTCGGGACTTTTTGTCAACTATATTATCTACCTTGTCCCTCTTACTTTTTTTATGATGTACATTTCCCTCATGGAGTCATATCTGCGAAGTAACCTTCATGTAGGCTGGGCCAGTTTTGCCCGAGATATCCTGGTCAGGATCTTTTATACTCTCTTTGTTTCCGTTTATGCATTAAAGCTCCTATCCTTCGACTGGCTGATCTTTCTTATCTCGATCAGTTATCTGATCTCTCTGATCACCTTATTTATACAGGCCCGGATGAATAATCTCCTCCATATTACCTATAAGATAAATCTCCCGGAAAAGTCCCTTATGAAGGAAATAAAAGCATATCTTTTTTACCTGATCCCTGGTACAGCGGGTTCTATTATGGCCCAGAAAATAGATACGATCATGTTAGGGACCCTGAGCGGGAACAAAGAAAACGAAGGGCTGAACAACATCGCCATATATAGTCTGGCCTATTTCATCGGCTCGGTAGTAGAGGTTCCCAGAAAAAGCTTGTCCCAGATCTCCATTCCCTTACTCTCTAAAACGATCTCTGAAAACGATTATGCTACGGCGGAAATTTTGTATAAAAAAAATTCTATTGCCCAGTTTTTAACGGGGACTTTTATCTTTCTGATCATATGGATCAATATCGATGATTTTTACCAGTTCATTCCCAACTCTGAGCTTTACCGGCAGGGGAAATATGTGATTTTATTTATTGGGATCTCCAAACTATTTGATATGGTCACAAGTATCAACGGAGAGATCATTCAGTTCTCAAAATATTTCCGGTTCAACATGATAGCCATTGCTCTCCTTGCCATCTTCACGATTGGTTTTAACTATGTATTTATTCCTTTGTACAGCATCAACGGTGCGGCTGTAGCCCTGATGATCACTATTTTCTTTTACAACCTGACAAAGTCGCTCTTTATATATTCAAAATTAAAACTATCTCCTTTCACCAAAGACATGATCCCTGTCCTTGCTATCTGTGTAGTGGTCATTCTTTACACCAGCGTGGTCCAGCAATCTTCACATTCTCTCATGGAATCTTTCCTGTGGATCGCGGGACGTAGTATCCTATTTACAGTCCTGTTTTACTGGATCGTACGAAAACTAAGGATATCGGAAGACATTAATTCACTGATCGATAAAATACTTGCCGGTATCAGCGATAAAACAGGCCTTCTTTGGATCAGAAAATATCTATAAGCCCCTGATCTGCCTTCAAAACAGTACCTGCTCTGGCAACTATATAAGCGAGTGATGAATTCACCAGATGCATTTGAGCCAATCGGGGCGTACAGGAAGGGAGCGTCATCCTGTTCCAGATCTGACCTCCGTCAAACGGTTTATTAAAAGCCTTTCCCTTCTCAAAAAAACATCCCTTTTTCATTATCTCCTCAACAGGAGTTTTATGAGATCTCAATTACTATAAGGTATATCCAAAGCTTCCTGGTAGCTTTGGATAAAATGAGTGCTTCCTCTACCCTTACCAGCTCTCTTCAATATACTCTACTCCTTCGCTACTGCTTTGAAAAGGATCTTTCTTGAGATTGACATGAGCTATCGTAATTCATTCAAACAGATCAATTATTCCAACAGCTCTACCCTTCAGTTCCGATCCGACATTAAAGTCAGTTACTTCATGGCAGGCCCACAGATAGGGATCAATCTCATTCAGTCGCAGCTGATCGATCTTGATCTTTCCGGCGGAATCCTTTTTTCGCTGACGCTCCGTCAATCCGGGAAAACTATTGGGAGAGAACAACTTGATCAGCTAATTGATCTTAAAGAATCTCCATTAATTTCAAATGATAATTTTTTATACCATCTTGCCCCTATAATGACCTTCAAGGTGCACCCGGTGATAGGAATAACGATCTCTCCTCATTATTACTTTGATCAGTTTTCCAATATCAGCAGGACTCAGCCCTATACAGAACAGTGTCTACAGGAGTGTCATTAGGGATAAAATATGTACGTTAAATGCATCAGGAAAAACCAATAGGAATCTTTGACAGCGGAATCGGCGGGCTTACAGTGGCCAGGGCCGTGAAAGATCTGCTTCCAAACGAAAACATCATCTATTTCGGAGATACGGCTCATCTCCCTTACGGGGACAAATCCGTCGCAGCAATCCAATCGTACACGGTAAAGATCTGTGACCTGCTTCTGCAACAGCAATGCAAAGTAATACTGATCGCCTGTAATTCTGCGTCCTCCGCCGCTTACCAATTAGCCAAAGAATATGTAGGAAGCAAAGCCAAAGTGATCAGCGTGATCGATCCTGTCATTTCTTACCTGGGAGAGCATTTTGAAGGAAAAACCATTGGTCTCATTGGCACTAAAAGAACCGTACGTTCCAATGTATATCAAAAAAAACTGGATAAGTTAAATAAAAAAATACAGTTGCGCTCCCTGGCAACTCCACTTCTGGCTCCGATGATCGAAGAAGGATATTTTGACAACACGATCAGCGAACAGATCATTCAAAGCTATCTTTCTGACCCTGTTCTTCAAGGGATCGAAGCACTGGTACTTGGTTGTACACATTATCCTCTCATCAAAAAACAGATCACAAAATTCTACCAGGAAACGATAGAAGTGATCGACAGTTCTCACATCGTAGCCACTTATTTAAAAAACTACCTGGATCATCAGGATCTGCATAAACAGTCTGCAAGCAGCTACAATAAATTTTTCGTTTCCGACTACACCCACTCCTTTGCGGAAGCTACCCGGATATTTTTTCGGGAAGAAGTAAAGCTGGAGTTTTATCCTTTATGGGAATAAAAGGAGATATAGTCTCTGAAGTTTTTTCTCCGGAGTTCTTATGACCGATCTTTTATAAAACAGAAAAGGAGCACATGAATGCTCCTTTTCTGTTAATATCACCAGTTCTTACAGTACCTACTGACAAGCTTTCTTCACTTCATCCTGCACTTCTGTATTTCCAAGTTCTCCTGACTTCTTAAAATCTTCACAGGCTGCTTCTTTGTTATCAAGTTTAATTTCGATCATGCCTCTGTTATAATAAGCAGTCGCATTTTCTGGTTTCAGTTCTATCAATGCATTCAGATCGCTTAATGCTCCTTCCATATTTTTCATGGAAACTCTCACATCAGCTCTTTTCTGATAAATATAGAAGTTATAAGGATTCATTTCGATATACAGACTATAATCAGCTTCTGCCTCTGCATACTTCCCGAGAGCAGTATAAGCCATTGCTCTGTTGATGTACGGATCCAATCCCTGAGGATCCAGTTCGATGACCATACTAAAGTCAGCTACCGCCTGATCGTAGAGTTTGAGGTAAAGACTTGTATTGGCACGGTGATAATAGAAATCATTGACGATCGGATTCAGCTCTATCGCCTTGTTAAAATTCTGCATCGCCAGTTCATAATTTCTCAGATAACGCTGCGCAAGGCCCATACGGTGAAAACTCTGGGCATCTTTATGTTTCGCAGTATCGAGAGATACCGCTACCTGAAGGTCTTCCAGTGCTTCACTGTATTTCCCCAGTTTGATCTTGGAGTCTGCACGATGGAAGTAGTAATTTTTATTCTGCTTATCAAACTTAATGGCGGTGGAAAAAAATGCGATTGCTTTGTCCTCATTGCCCAGCTTGGATTCCACGATCCCGGATATATAATCAATACCGGCACCGGGTTTCAACTTGCTACACTTTTCAAAATCTTCAATGGCCTCCTGGTAGAGCCCCATAATATTGTAGATCAATCCACGCTCGTAATGAGCATTGTAATTTCTGGAATCCAACTGAATCACCATGGAATAATCCCTGATGGCATCATCGTCCAATCCAATCCTTGAATTCAAATGCCCACGCCCCGTGTAGGCTTCTTTGTTTTTATGATTTAGTTTGATGACTTTATCATAATCCTCAATCGCCTGGAAACTATTTCCTAATTTTTCCTGTGTGTAAGCCCTGTAAAGATAGGCTGCTTCATACCCCGGAAAAGCAGCGATCGCTGAGCCAAAATCGCTCAGCGCTTCCGAATAATGAGCACTTTTATAATTGTTGATTCCTTTTTGATAAAATTTCTTTGCGACAGGATCTATTCCTGCATAAGCCACACTGTAGAAAACAGTGGCTACCCACATTAAAAGCAATATTAACGACCTCTTTTCCATTACTTTGCACTTTTTAAACATTCCCTCCATATCCTTCTGTATTTATTCCTTAATTATACGCAGAGGCTATCCACAGGTTACACTAAATATTGTTAAAATAACAAAATAAATCAAAATAATACAAAACAATATTCCCCTATGTAATAAAAACTAAGATTTAATCTGAAATTTCCGAAAAACGAAAATGAGTAAAAATACTCAAAATAAAAAAGAAGCTATTTCTTATAAATTTCTATTTCTATTTCCACAATGTCTCCCACCGTCTCATCACTCAACTCCACTACATAAGAACCATCTTTGGAGGTCCAAATTTCATCATCCTTATCATTGACCTGAAAATTTCCATAGCGTTCGGTAAAATAGGCCTGAAAATCGTCTATTAACTGCTCTTCCGGGGTAGCGTCTTTGGTCTCAAAAAACTCCAGTCCAAAACTTTTTACTTTTTTGGCTGCGTCAAGATAATAAATGACCTCACAATATTCTTTCGCATTGATGGTAACCTTATATATCAGTGCATTAGGTGTTTCTGCCTCAAATTTAGCATCTTCGGTGGATTTGATTTTTTCAGCAGGAGTACCAAAATCATAACCCCGCACCACTCCTACGGCATCGGTTTTAATGATTTTCTGAATCTCAACACAATGTTTTTTAAGAGTAGTTGTCTGCGCTTGAGCATAACTAATAAACAAAAGCTGGATAGATCCCAGAAAGAAGATGACTTTCCCCATAATGCACTGATTTATTTCACTATAAGTTTGCAAATATATACGAATGATTTTCTTTCGCAAATTAGATAAGTAACTTTACTGAAATATTTGTGACAAGAAGTATACCAAAAAAGATTTTCACTCCGCTTTCTGATGCAATTGTCCTGCTTTGCTACATCAGACGACCGGTCAGTGTTTGAGCCTATCCAATGTAAAAGTATGGAAAAAGCAAATTAGAAGGTCCCGGATTAATTTTAGTACTATTCCCGGATGTTCTATATAAAATCGCCAATTACCTTGTCTCTTTCTCTGGAAGCTTAGATCCAGGATCTTGTATCTTGAAACAAGCATAAAAAAATTAGCCGGCCTCTTCTGAGATAATTTCAACTTGCTGCTCATTCATCGTCATAATCCCGGTAATCTCTTTCCTGAAGATTGCTTTTATACTTCTTCTTCTTGATGTCTGAGATAAACCGGCTCCAGGCAAATGGATTTGTGAAAACCAATCCCGGAGATACTATATTATACCGCTGATCGCTTACCTGAACCTGTCTTTGCATATAATAGCGGTGATTTTCTGCTCCACTGGCCGAAGTAGTGTATAACATGCGTTTTAAAACCTGCTCATTCAGGTTCTGATTCATATTATTCATATCCTGCTCCGGCAATTTAAGACTCAGGAAAGCCTCCTTAAAGAGCTGTTCGGTAGGCCATGGGAAAATCTCTACGGCAGGAAGCATCAAGGTATCCTCCATTAATTCAATGATCAGACTCATTTTATCTGCTTTGAGCGTATCAGGTACGATATACCTTCTTACGCGGTAGCCTACGGAATTGATAATGATACTATCACCTGTCAACGCCGGCAGTGAAAAATAACCAACGTAATTGGTACTGGTCCCCCTTCCGGACTTAGGTATATATACCGCAACTCCCGGAACGCCATACAAACTATCTCCGCTTACCACGAGGCCGGAAACCTGTACCACATGCTTAGGTGTATGCTGCGCCCCGGCAAAGGAGGGTCCCAACAATACTCCCAGCAATAAAAACAATACTATTTTTATATTTCTGCTCACGTATATATCAATCCAAAAATGATTTTTCATTTTCATAATAACAATAATTCAGGAATTCCTGTTTCCATTACCCACCTTAAAATTATCAATTCTTATCGAATATCGGCAATGAATAGTATATTTATAACGGGAAATTTTAAAAACATCTATTGGAACTTACTAAAGGAACGGATCTTTTCAAATGTTTTTCAGACGAAGCAAGAATCAGAATTTTGCATCTGATCTATAAAACAGAAGAAATGTGTATTTCCGACCTTGAATTAATACTGGATTATACTCAAACCAAAACTTCCAGGCATCTGATCTATCTTAAAAACAACGGGCTTCTAAATTTCCATAAAGCCGATCAGTGGGTCTATTATTTTATAAACCCGGAATACAGGAAACTGATCGGGGAACTGTTGAACTATTTTGATAAAAACGAGATTTTACGAGAAGATCTGTATGAATACAGAACACTCTATACGAACAATGAACTGGCCATTCGCCAGTTGCATATGAAACAGAAAAAATTCAAATTACCTCCACTATAATTCGTTAAACCATGAAATATAAAAAGCATATTTTCATCTGTACCAACCAAAAAGATGGCGGCAAACCTTGCTGCGGAGAACAAAGAGGAATGGAATTGGTAGAGGCGTTTAAAACACTCGTCAAGAATAATCGTTTAAATACAGTAATAAGGGCCCAGAAAGCCGGATGCTTTGATACTTGTACAATGGGCCCTTCGGTAGTGGTATATCCAGAGGGAGTGTTTTACGGAAAAGTACAGCTTTCAGATGTAGAAGAGATCTTTCAAGAACACATCCTGCATGACCGGCCGGTAGAACGACTAAAATTAAATTTCTGATGAGAGACTACAAACACATCTTCTTTGATCTTGATCATACGCTGTGGGACTTCAATACGAACTGCCGGCTGACGCTGGACGAACTATACGATCAGTATGATCTTTCCAAGCTTGGGTTTTCCAAAGAGTTTTTTTTCGTGACCTATAAAGAGATCAATGACCGGATGTGGCTGGGCTATCATAAAGGAAGTGTGACCAAGGAAGAGATCCGTTCCAAACGATTCGAATACACGTTTTCACAACTCGGCCATTCCGGCAAAAATATTCCGGACGGACTCGACCATGAATTTCTGGCAAGATGTCCGGCAAAAGGACAAGTTTTTCCTTTCACCCATGAGGCATTGCAATACCTGATCGAAAAAGGTTATATACTCCATATTATTACCAATGGATTCCGGGAAACGCAACACATCAAAATTTCTACCTCCGGATTGTCGCCCTACTTTACACATATCATCGAATCGGATGTGTGCGGCTTTATGAAACCGGACAAACGGATCTTTGAACATGCACTCCAGCTCGGCGATTGCTCTTCTCGTGAATCGATCATGATCGGAGACGATCTGCAGGCTGATATTGTAGGCGCCCGTAATGCAGGACTTGACCAGATCTTCATAAACCGCCATAATGTTCAGCACAACGAACTGATCACTCATGAGATCACCTGTCTGAGCAAATTGAAAGAGGTATTATAAGCACAAAAAATTATCCGGTAAAAAAGAAGAGCGTGTATTCTCAGGAAATACACGCTCTTCTTTTTACCGGGGTTCTGCCAGACTTACATATTTAGATATTTCATCAGCAAATCCAGACGTTCCTGATCATTGTTAATCAATTCCGTTTCATGGAACTGCGTGATCACATTGTAACCGTACCGTTCCAGCGTAGCGACTACCCGGGCAAGGTCTGTCTTATTCAGCTTCAGGGTAAGATTGAGCTGCCCTGAACTTGCTTCGTCTGATACTACAAAAGAGCTTAATATTTTACAATCGTTTGCTTCTACCAATCTGCTTATCTGGGCCATGGAATAATCCTGCTCTTTCATACTCAGCAGTAAAATCCCCCCCGGTCCCTGGCTGGCAAACATCTGGGCAATGGCCGAAGCTGTTTCATGAAGCGAAACAACTCCGATAAACTTTTTGTGTTCGTCAATGACCGGTAGTATATGGAGCTTGTTACGGGTTGCCATTTTGATCACATCATAATAATGAGTGCCCGGCAACACGGTCAGGTCTTTATAATCAAGTCTGAAATCGGAGATTTTTTTCTTAAGACTTTCAGAGTCGAGCAACGTTTCTTCGAGGAGCAACCCCTGGTATATACTTTTATCTACCACAGGCAATTGAGACAAACGCAATTCTTCCATCCAATGTTTTGCTTTTTCCCCTGTATCGGAGAGCTTAAGCGGGGGAATCATTTCATTTATCAAATCTTCTGCTACCATCTTCAACTATGCTTATCTAGAAAATCCTGTACATATTTATTAAACTTATCCGGATGCTCCATCATGGGAGCGTGTCCGCAATGATCAATGAACCGGAGTTCTGAATTAGGGATCAACCGGTTAAACTCATGCCCTACAATGGGAGGCGTAATGGTATCATTCAATCCCCATACCAGTAACGTAGGAATGCCTATATTTGTTATATCCTTAGCCATATTATGCCTTTGTGCTGATTTTGCGATACTTACGATACGCATACACTTAGGAATACTGGACACAATGTCAAACACTTCATCTACGAGTTCTTTCGTAGCAGTATTGGGATTATAGAATGTATAGCCTACACGCTGCTTCACATAGTCATAGCTTCCCCGCTTCGGATACGAACTTCCCATAGAGTTTTCAAACAACCCTGAACTTCCTGTCAGTACAAGGTATTTTACTTTGTTTTTATTATTCAGGGTATAAACCAATGCTATATGTCCTCCCAGCGAATTTCCCAACAAGGTTATATTGTCAAGAGATTTGAGTTTCACAAACCGGTCGATAAAACTTACAAGTCCTTCGATCCCTGCCGAGCGGATTGGCATTTCATAGATCGGCATCAGTGGGATGATCACTCTGTATTTTGCCGAAAAGTAACGGATCACTTCTTCCCAGTTACTAAGAGCACCGAACAAGCCATGCAACAAAAGGAAGATTTCACCTTCTCCTTCGTCAATGTATTTAAAATCACCTTCTTCGCGAACTGTAAATGACATATAGGTTCTAAATAATATTAATATTGTTAACGTTGCAAAGTACTATAAAGTTTGAAATTTTCAATTCTATATTAGAGCGCTTTAATTCTTTATTTTTCAACAGCAATTACCTGCTTGTGTGTCAAGGAAAAATACAATAGAAAAAGAATATTACAAAAAAACATAAACTATTATAAGTCAAATAATTTTAAATAAAAATATCCTTTTAACCTCTTCCTCCTATTTTTCGAAAACTATCCTAAATATTACTTTTATTCAATTAAGCAATCTATCAGGCAAAAGGTTTTTAATTTCTCAATGTCTGTTTTATCGTATTGAGAATATCCTGAAAAGGAATTACGTAACTTATCCAACCGACCACCATAGGGGCAAAACCGACCATTTTAGGATAAAAAAAGGATCCCTTGAAAATCGCCAGCAGGTAGTTTAAATGGATTACCTCTACCAGCCAGATCAGTAAACTCACTCCGAATGCCATTGCAAAAATACCTAACAACGCTCCGG
>CAYTGJ010000055.1:0-26617 GCA_964437245.1 uncultured Chitinophagaceae bacterium | reverse complement strand
GGAGGCTACTGGGCCTATGAGACACTCAATTTCGGAGGTTACTGGAACTGGGATCCGGTAGAAAATGCTGTATACGTGCCCTGGCTGGTCCTGATAGCCAGTATCCATACGATGATCAGTTACCGGAACAGCCACTCGGCACTGAGAGCGTCGGTGATCCTGGTGGTGGCAATGTATATCCTGATCTTGTATTCTACCTTCCTGACCAGAAGCGGTATCCTGGGTGAGTCATCGGTACACTCGTTTACAGATCTTGGCCTTTCCGGTCAGTTGCTCCTGTATCTGTTGACCTTTCTGATACTATCCGTGATCCTCATCATTTTCTCATGGAAAAATATTCCTTCTACAGACAAGGAAGACTCCGTTTATTCAAGAGAATTCTGGATCTTTATAGGAGTAGCAATCCTTTGCCTGGCAGCCTTCCAGGTGATTGCCACTACTTCTATCCCTGTTTATAATGCTCTTCTGAGAAGTGTCGGAATAGAATCGAATATAGCTCCTCCGGCGGATCAGGAAATTCATTACAGTAGTAAGCAGATATGGTTTTCAATTATCATTGCTATCCTTTCCGGGATCGGACAGTTTTTCTGGTGGCAGAAGATCGACGGTAAAAAACTCTGGAATGCGGTTTCGGTTCCGCTGATTCTTTCCATGTTGATTACAAGTATCATTCTTATCTCCGGGCAGATCGGATGGCTGGAAATAAAGATCGAAAAGGTGAGCTATATTTTATTACTTCTGGCCTCCCTGTTTTCGTTGTTTTCCAACCTGTCTATATTCTTTTCAGTGATCAGAAATAATTACCGTCTCACCGGAGGAGCTATTGCTCACATCGGAGTAGCGTTGATGCTGATAGGTGTACTTTATTCATCAGGATATTCCAAGACCATTTCTCTGAATACCTCCGGACTGCTTTATTCCAGGCAGCTTTCTGACGAGCAGAACGCGGAGAACATCCTGCTTTTCCGGAATGAGCCGCAACGGATGGAAGAGTTTTCGCTCCGCTACAAAGGTCCAAGACTGGAAGCGGAAGGATTTCCGGGGTATCTGAACAAAGACCACATGATCCAACTGGAAGAGCCGGACAAGGTAGTAGCGAGAAGAGACGTTTCCCATAAAGGAAAAGTATATTACAAAAAAGGTGATACCATTACTGTTTCGGTAGAAAATACGTACTACGAAGTAGAATATACCAAATCAGGGAAAGATACTTTTAACCTGTTCCCAAGATTACAGAAAAATGAAAAAATGGGGTCGATCGCTTCTCCGGATATAAAAAGATTTGCCGGAAGAGATCTGTACTCACACTTGTCAATGGTGCCGGTAGACGACGAAGAACGTGAGTGGAGTGACACGGAAGAATTTAAAGTAAAGCAGGGAGACACGATCTTTGTCAACGATTATGTGACGATCCTTGATGAAATGGAAAGACTTACATCGCTTCCCGCCATCAAGCTTGAGCCGGAAGACATTGCCGTAAGAGCTCACATAAGAATACTAGGTAAGGAGGGAATGACCTATCATTTTCATCCGGTATATGTGATCAAGCTGAGTGAAGGAAATATGGTAGGAGTAGTGCCGGATGTGAACGAGGATGTAGGAGTCCGGCTGGCACTGGTGCATATAGATCCGCGGACGGAGACGTTTACAATTGCTGCCAATACTTCCCAGAAAGATTATGTGATCCTGAAAGTAGTGGAAAAACCGCTGATCAATATTTTGTGGATCGGAACTTTTCTGTTGGTGATCGGTCTTACCATGGCTGTTGTAAGACGTTACGAAGAATTCAGGAAAATGAGAGATAAGGGATTGGAAGTATAATGTTTTAATATAAGCTTGCTAAACAAGAACGGATGACCCATATTACCATGATCGGTGCCGGAAATGTGGCCTGGCAGCTAAGCCAGGGACTTGCAAAAGCGGGTCACCGGATCGGGGCGGTTTATAGCAGGACGGCTGCTAATGCTTCTGCGCTTGCAGCACTTTTCCCTGACTGTAGTATTGCCTCTCATACAGACTTTCGTCAGAGTGATTCTTCCGTATTCATCGTAGCCGTCAGTGATCAGGCTCTTCCCGGTTTAATGGATTCTGTCCTATTGCCGGAAAATGCAGTTATTGCACACACTTCCGGTTCGGTATCTCTGGAAGTGTTAAAAAGATTTCCCAATGCCGGGGTCTTTTATCCGCTTCAGACTTTTACCAAACAAAAAGAAACAGATCTTTCGGAAGTCCCTTTCGGAATAGAAGCATCCGGACAGGAAACTTATGAGGTACTGGAAACCCTGGCCTCATCGTTGAGCCGCAATGTTCGTGCGCTCAGCTCGGCCCAAAGGAAAATAATACATATAGCTGCCGTTTTCGCCTGTAATTTTACCAATCATCTGTTTTCGGTTTCAGAAGAAATTCTGAAAAAAGAGAATATGGAATTTGAGTTGTTAAAACCACTGGTCCGGGAGACGATCGAAAAGGCCTTTGCGATTGGTCCTGTGAGTGCCCAGACGGGTCCTGCCGTAAGAGGAGACGAAAAAATAATTCAGCAGCATCTTGCCTATCTTAAGGATGAGCCGGAGCTTCATACACTGTATGAACTCTTGTCAGACAGGATTGTCGCAGGAAAGAAGAAGGAGAATAAAAAGGATTGAAAAAATCATGCTTCGTTTCCCGACAGGCTTTATCGGAGAAGAAGTCATGAGAAAGTAATGAAACTAAAAATAAACAGCGATGGCAGATTTTTCTAAAATTACTACGTTCATATTTGACGTTGACGGTGTCTTGACAGATGGTTCGGTACAGTCTTTTGCAGATGGTGAACATGCTCGTACTTTTTTTATAAAAGACGGTTATGCAATTGAAAAGGCGATTCAAAGTGGTTATAACGTTATTATTATTTCAGGAGGTTTTGAAAAAGGTGTACACAATCGTTTGACATTCCTGGGAGTGAAAGATATTTTTCTTGGGATAAAGGACAAACTGGAACTTTTTAATACGTATAAAAAAGAAAAAGAACTTAATGTAGATCAGATCTTATATATGGGAGACGATATTCCGGATTATAAAATGTTGAAGCTGGTAGGACTCCCGACGTGTCCGAACGATGCGGCGAATGACATCAAAGAAATCTGTACCTATATTTCTCCCTTTAACGGAGGCCGTGGAGCTGCCAGGGATGTGATCGAAAAAGTCATGAAGTCGCAGGGGAAATGGCTGAAAGAGCAGTGGTAGTGTGGGGAATGTTTAATTTTTAGTGTTGGGTTATGAATGATTTTATTGTCCCCTCGTATCCAAAAGAGGAGTAGAGTGTAGTCCCCCCTCCCGGGTTATACAACGAAAGAACTTCACTTGAGCATGACAATTAATCTAATAATTGGGACGCTTTGACCCCTAAAGCTACAGATAAGGCAAAAAGTATATGTAGACCGAAACCAAAGTCTCCTCTTTCTATTCTCTGAATAGTCCTGATATCTACTTCGCATCTATCGGCGAGTTCTTGTTGGGTCAATCCATTTGACTCTCGAAGACTTTTCACCCTCAAGCCTACCTTTTTGATTTCACCAGTATAGGTTTTTTCCACAAATCTAAGGTGGAAAATCATGTATAAAATTCTTACGACAAATTTGTCGTAAGAAGGAAAAATGTTTATCTTTGTGTCTTAAAAATAACTCGTAACAACGCATAGCTCTAAGAATTATTGATGTAGTACTTTGAATAGAGAGAAATCCATTGCTTAATGGAATACATACTCTAAGGTAAATTTCCTCTTATTCAAAATCATTCCAGTATAAATTTTTTCATGAATGGAGCTGAAACCATTTAAAAAAACAGGGAGGCTTTGAAAATCCTTAAGAGTAATAGAACTTAAACCAAATTAAAATGAAAAAAATTATCTCTTTATGTATCACCGTTATGGTCCTTGTTGCTTTTAGCAGCTGTAAAAAGGATGATCCGGAACCCGAACCAACAAAATTAGAAATTACAATTAAAGATGAACTTGGAAATTTAGTCTCCGGAGCTTCTGTTAAACTTTATGCTTCTCAAACAGACTGGGCTAATAAAACAAATCAAGTTGGATCAACTCTGTTCACAGATGCTACGGGAATTGTCACGTTTAGTAGTTTATCCGCCATTAAATATTATTGGTTTGCGGAAAAAGATTGTAAGAACAATTATAATGGAGGAGCTACTACTACGAATAATTTGACAAGTGGAGTGACTAATAAGGTAACTCCTATTATTACAGCAACCGGCACATTAACATTTGTAAATACCTCTTCTAACCCGTACAGAGTATATATAAATGGAACTGCTACTTACGATATGTCAGGTAACACGACTCAATATAATTATTATGTTGGCACAGGTTCTTATACGATCAGAGTGTTGCAATTAAGTGGCTATGCCGTATATCCAACTGATCAGATATATACAGGTAGTATTACTTGTGGGCAAACATTAACTACTACGTTTCCGTAATTTGTTAGTTCATTAGTCTGTAGTAATCAGTGTCTGACAAGAGATTGTAAACGTCACTATATAAGATTACAATTATATTATTTTGTAATTTTATATAGTGATGTTCGTGTTTTATGGAAAGATGCATTTGTTAAAATAAAATGTTGAAGAGGGCAGAGGAATGACTCAACTTTCAACAGTTCATTGGAACATTATTTTTTACTGGTTCAGGGCGCTTGGTAGGAGGACTTCAGTTAAAATCTGATCGACAGTTCAAGATGTCCCTCAAGCCCTAGCTCAACAATCTTTTGAAGTGTGGAGATGCGAATTTCTTTAAGGTTGTTTTCAATTTTAGAGATGTACCCTTTGTTCGTTCCACATTTTTCTGCAAGCTCTTCTTGGGTTAGTCCTTTCTGAAGCCTGGCTTGCTGGATAAGAAATCCAACTTTAAATGCTTCATAACCTTTCTCAAATTTAGTGCGTTTCTGAGTCCCTTTTTTGCCGTATTGCTCATCCACAAATTGGTCAAGTGTTTTTAGATTACTTTTCTTTTTCATACGCACTCTTAATTTTTAATGCTTTTTCAATTTCAGATTTAGGTGTTTTCTGAGTCTTTTTATGAAACCCGTTTGCCAAGACGATAATTTTACCTTCGTCAAAGAAGCAGAAAATACGAAAAATGTCATTGCTTTGCTGTACTCTGATTTCGTAAAGCCCATCTGCTCCTTCTATATGTTTTAAATAGCCGGTTGGGATTTGTTGTTGCGTTTCAATGATTCTGAACGTCCACAAAATTTTGTCTTTTACTTTTTGTTTCTGCTTTTGGTAGAAGTCAGAAAAGTAGTCTTTATACAAGATTATTTTTCTGATTTTTATCTCAGTCATTACGTGGCAAATTTAAGGAAAGTTGCCCGAATGGACAACTTTGTTTTTGAAAATATTAAATGTTGTAGGTTTTAACTTAGGTACGTTTTAAAACGACTTTGTTGTATAGGGAGATTAAGGACAAAAGTTAACTATATTCATACTCAATAGTTGAAAAAATGAAAAAATTAAACGATTGTCCTAAAGGTAAAGGTTTTTATCATGATTATAAAGGTGGGTGAGTAGTTTTTAATAACTCATAATTCAATATTCCTGACTTATTCCCCTTTCTCCATCAATATTCTAAACGTAGTACCTTTTCCTGCATCTGATTCGAGTACGAAAATTTTTCCGTTATGATACGTTTCTACGATCCGTTTTACCAAGGTGAGTCCAAGTCCCCAACCACGTTTCTTGGTGGTATAACCGGGTTTGAAGACATCTTTGAATTTTGAACGGGGTATTCCTTTTCCTGTATCAGAAATATCAATGGCGATTCTTTTGTGTACGTCTGAAATTTTGATCGTGATTTTCCCGATCCCTTCCATCGCATCGATCCCGTTTTTACAGATATTTTCCAGGACCCAGTCGAATAAAGGTTTGTTGATGAGAATAGTGGTTGTTTCAGGTACGTTGAGAATGATCTCAAACGTTACTTTCCGGGAAGTGCGGGAGGCAAGGTATCCTATGAGGTCTTTGACCACAGAATAGACGTTTTCATTGTTGGGGGCTGGAGAGGACCCGATGTTGGAAAAACGGGCGGTGATCATTTCCAGCCGTTGAATGTCTTTTTCCAGTTCGATGGCGGTCTCTTTATTTTCCGGACTGGCCTTTAGGATCTCTACCCAGGCGATCAGCGAAGAGAGCGGAGTACCTAGCTGGTGCGCAGTTTCCTTGGCGAGCCCTACCCATACCCGGTTCTGTTCGGCATTTCTCGAATAGCTGAACGCTACATAGGCGATGAATCCAAGAGCAGCAATGATTGAAAGTTGAATGTAAGGATAGTATTTTAACTGCGTTAGAAAATAAGAATTTTTATAATAGATATAATTTTTGAATCCCAGTTCGCTATAGTCTACCACGATAGGAGGATAGATCGATTTCATCTCTTCTATTTCCTTTGTCAGCAATGCCTGTTTTTCTTTTTCAGTTGCTTTCCGGGGAATGTCAATATTGAGGTAACTCTGCGGAACTCCCTGCTCGTCGGTAAGGATCACAGGAATGGTACTGTTGGAGTCAAGAATTTCCTGGAACAGGAACGTAAGGTCGGTATTGGTGTTTGGGTCAACAGCATATTGCAGGCCTTTTGCATACAGATCGATGAGCTTCTGTTCCCGTTGTGCCAGTTTGCCTACCAGGTTCTGGGTGTAGTAAATGGATCCTGCCCCTACCATAAGGGAAATGACCAGGATGGCAACTTTGAACTTAGACTTGTTATTATAAATATCCAATTCGAACACGTGTATGATGAACGATTAAAGATAGGAGTTTGGTTCTAATTTACAATTTGGTGTGCTCACGGAAGCATCGATTGGTTTATGCTGTGTCTTGTCAGAAAACGAAAGCCGTTTTCTGACCGGTTAGCGTCCTGTTTCTGTCGAAAATAATAGTGCCCCGGGTTCGCCTGGCTGAATTTTTTTATAGTTTCCGAATGAACCTTTAAAGCGTCTTTTCATGTTGTTATAAATCAATGAGTTGGTTTTATTTAAACTGATTCTAAATTGTATATCATGATGTTAATCATTAAAATTTCTCTGCAATATGGATTATTTTTGTAGTCCAAAAGTGGAGAATAGAGATAGCAATGATTGGAAATTTTAAAGCGATAAGTATTTCTCATAAAACTGCTCCTGTAAAAGTGAGAGAGCATATGGCCTTGAACGAAACGTCTGCAAAGCAATTGATGATGCAGCTTCGGGAGTTCACGGATGCAGAGGAGATGTTGGTGCTTTCGACCTGTAACCGTACAGAGGTATATTATTCTTCAGAAACCGATTATAGTGACGAAATCATCAAGTTGTTATGCCTTCAGAAAGGGATTGCCGGTTTTGGGGAATATGCTGCTTATTTTATTAACATTACTGATCACCAGAAGGCGGTGGAGCATCTGTATGATGTTTCGATCGGACTGGAGTCGCAGGTAGTGGGAGATATTCAGATCATCAACCAGGTAAAGCATGCGTACCAATGGTCGGCAGATCTTAATCTGGCAGGACCTTTTTTACATCGACTGTTGCACACGATTTTCTTTACCAATAAAAAAGTGGTACAGGAAACACCTTTCCGCGACGGGGCTGCTTCTGTATCGTACGCTACGGTAGAACTGGCGGAACACCTCACCGCTGAAATGCATGAGCCGAAAGCATTGGTGATCGGATTGGGAGAGATGGGAGCGGATGTTTGCCGTAATCTTGCCAACTCCGGAATTAAGGATATCACCATCACCAACCGTACTGCACAGAGAGCTGAGGAGCTTGCCAAAGAATGTAACGTAAAAGTAATTCCGTTTGAAGAAGTTTGGGAGGCCATTGCAGTTTCAGATGTAGTGATTTGCTCCATTTCAAAAGAAGAACCTTTTATCCCTTACGAAAGAGTAAAAGCACTGGACATTCTTTCCTATAAATTTTTCATTGACCTTTCTGTACCAAGAAGTGTGGAATCCAAAGTAGAAGAGATTCCGGGCGTATTGGTATACCATATCGATAATATCCGCAGCAAGGCTTCTGAAGCGCTGGAGAGAAGATTGCAGTCGATCCCTTTAGTAAAGGAACTGATTGCTGCTTCGATTTCAGAGTTTAATGACTGGAGCAAAGAAATGATCGTTTCTCCTATCATTAATAAATTGAAAAATGCACTGGAGCAGATCCGCCAGGAGGAAATGAACCGCTATCTGAAACAGATGAACGATGAGGAAACCAAAAAGGTGGAGATGATTACCAAAAACATTATGCAGAAGATCATGAAACTGCCGGTACTGCAGTTGAAAGCAGCTTGTAAGAGAGGAGAGGCAGAAACACTGATCGATGTACTGAACGATCTTTTTGATCTGGAAAAACAATCCGCAGAGGTGAAGGAATAAGTAATAGCACTTAATTTTAAAAGCAATATGCCCTGTAATACATAATTACAGGGCATATTGCTTTTAGGTGATTTTTAAGCTGTTGTTTGTGAGACACAAACGACTTGCGCAACCAGGAAAAGTTTAGTTTCCTATAGCCGGATAGTCAGTTAAAATTAATCCGGGAATTCTGACTATTTTTATATCATGATCACCCCCGCTACGACTCCCCAGAGGATTTCTTTTTGAAACTGCTCAGGGGAATAACGGTTTTTAGTGTCTTGCAGTACTACAATTCCTGCTTCCAGACGAACCATAGCGGTCCGCATGGTCCCATTTTCAGAATAGACCACATAATCCTTGTCCTGGACCTGCATAAACCGGTCTACGATAAGAATTTCACTCTTTTTGCTTTGAAAATATTTTGTGGCGATCGGAATGAAATAATAAGTAGTAGGTTCGTTGGCCCCGACATAACCCAGAAACTCATCCAGTTCTTTGAACAGGACTTTGCTACCTACCCGGTAAGCGTCTTTTCGCGCATAGCCGCTTATATTTTCCAGGTAAATATCAGGAGTCTGGGTGTAATCGGGAATACATATTTTATAATCAGGAGTCTGGGTCACCTTCCGGAGTCCTGTTTTGGTAAGGTTCCTGTAATTGATATCGGTATTATTAGGATAGACAGTCTTTTTCATAAGGTAGATTTGATTAGCAAGACAAAAATACTAAATATATTAGTTTTTGCCAATTATTTTGTCAATATAATTTTAACTGTTTTGGTTTTTATAAAGATGCAATTAGTGGTCATTTATAAACAAGAGTCAAGATGCTAGATGCCGGATCCCAGACAACTTGATTTATACCTTCTCAAGGGATAAGGATTCTATCTGGCATCCTGGATCTGGTATCTTGAATCTTCTTTGATAAACAGGTTATACCTCCTATATTAAAACCTAAACGGAGGAAAGTAGCCTTGCGTTATATTTTTGCAGGAATAAATAGCGGTATTTTTAGGATAATTAATCTTCTGCCTTTTGGGGTAGAGCCGATTCTTTCGCATCTTTGACCCTGTTAAATTAATGTGAACTGTTCCGGATTAAATTTAAGATTCTTTCGGACATCTTGAATCGGATCCCCGGAATCGTACTAAAACTGATCCTGAATTTTATAACAAATATCCTTTATAGGCATGACCCCGGACCGGATACAGGCTTTTCTCCGTTGCTTTTATGAACAATACCTGGAAGATTCTTTTCAGGGATTTGAGGTGGAGGAAGAAGACGAAAAATTGATGGAAGCCATCGAACAGTACGATGTGCATGGCTATTTGTCGAAAAACCTGGACATTTATATACAGCATTGCGACTGGCGGAAAGAATATTCGATCCTGTACAATCCAAAACTGTTCAGGATATCCAAAGAGTCAGATCCGGAGGCATTTAATGAGCTGGAAATATTCCTTATTGAGAATATCCAGTTGTTTTTTCATACAATACTGGAAGCTGCGCTCAATACTTATATTTTAAAATCTTCTTCGGTCAAAGGGCTTAAAATACATATGAAACCAGTGGATAATGCTCAGTTGCGACTGGAAACGCTGGTAGATCTTGCGGAAGAAAAAATGAAAAAGCTGAATATTCTGCCTCCTGCGATGGGGTAAAACCGGAGGAACCGCTGAAAAAGAGGAATCTTGTGGTATTTTATACTTTTAAGGCTACTGAATTTTTACACATCCCAGACCGTGCTGCGCTGATTTCTCAGGTGTTTGTGGAAATTCATCAAAAAAGCCAAAATCAAATAAATGATGACTGGCGAGCCAAAGGTCAAAAAGGAGGTATAAATGAAAAAAAGGCGGATACTGGCAGTAGCGACGCCTAAACGATCCCCCAAAAAAGTACAAACTCCAAAAGCATGTTTTTCTAAGTACGTCTTTAAAATTTCCATAGAATTTTTATGGTTTTAGCCTTTATAATCCCAAAAATACGAATTATTAACAAGTATTGTTACATCAAAACAGAAAAAAAAATATGAATCTATTGTTTAAATAAATTTATAACGATAATTTCGCCGATATAGATAGAAATTTAAACTGCCTTATTTTATGAATCTTTTAGGAAAAAATTATTTAACCTTACTGGTAGCAGGAGCGGTCGTGCTCAATGGATGTAATAAAGCCTATACTCCTGAGGTGTCTGTCGTACCTAACCCGCTTGAAGTGCATGGGGATAGCGTAGCGTTTGATGTAACCGGCTCCCTGCCGTTGAAAAAACTTAAAAAGAAAAGAGTATACGAGGTTGAAGGGAACTACAAATACGGAGATCAATCTGTAAAAGTAGGTACTATTGAATATAAAGGAACCGAATTCCCGAATGCTAAAACAGAACAACCTGTTGTAAGTAAGCATTTTTCATTCTTCTACAAGCCTGAAATTGGAAACGGCGAACTTGTAGTAGTAGGAACGAACTACAATGCTGATAAAACAAAAGGAAAATCTTCTGACGAATACAAAATAGCAAGAGGACTTATCAAAACGTCCAGACTTGCTGAGAAAAACTACTATGTAGCGTATGCTTTCCATGGTTACAACGACCAGGAAGAGTTAATTCCTACAAACGTATCGTTCTTCTTCGAACAAGGAAAGTCTAAACTTAGAAAAAGCGAAACACAAGGCGATCAGGGTAAATTCCTGGATGCTTTCATCGCAAAGAAAAACGTAACAAGAACTGTATCGATCATCGGTACTCACTCCCCTGAAGGTAGCGAGTCTAAAAACTCTGCACTTGCCGGCGACAGAGCTACTGTAATTGAGAAGTACTACAAAGACAGAATGAAATTCTTCAATCAGAAGTCTTATGTAGATTCTATTAAATTTGTAACGAAAGGTATTATCCTTGATTACGAGCCATTGAGAAAAGAACTTGCTGCTGATGCAAACAACACCGTACTGACAGCAGAAGAAAAATCTCAGGTATTGAATATCGTAAACGGATCAGGTTCTTTCGAAAGCAAGCAGGAGCAACTTTCTAAACTTTCTTTCTACAAGAAACTGTTTACAAAAGTATATCCTAAACTGAGAAATGCTAAAACAGAGATCCTTACGGTAAAACCAAAGAAATCAAGAGCAGAGATCGCTTTGCTTGCAAAAGGTATCACCGACGGTACATTGAAACTGGATACTCTTACTGAGCCGGAATTATTGTATGCTGCTACTCTTACTCCTATTTTGAAAGAGAAAGAAGCAATCTACACTCAGGCAATTAAAAAATCTGATAGCTGGATTTCTCACAACAACCTTGGTGCAGTATACCTTGAGCAGGCACAAAGAGAGATCGATGCCAATGCTAAAGCTAAACTGGTTGACAACGCAGTGGTTCAACTAAACCTTGCTGTACAAGGAAAAGACAATCCTGAGTCCCGCACAAACCTTGCTGCTGCTCAACTGATGAAAGATGTGAGAACTGAAGTGTTGGCGAATGCTGAAAAAGCACTGGCTCTTAGCGCAAGCGACGACATCAAGAAAGGATTAAATGGAATGGTAGGATACGTATACATCAGAGAAGGTAAATACGACCTTGCTATCCAGTCTTTGTCAAAATCAAGTGATTCTACACTTGTATTGTTTGATCTTGCCCTGGCAAACCTTTTGAAGAAAGATTTCAACGCTGCAAA
Organism: uncultured Chitinophagaceae bacterium; assembly: GCA_964437245.1. Classification (GTDB taxonomy): domain Bacteria; phylum Bacteroidota; class Bacteroidia; order Cytophagales; family Cytophagaceae; genus JANYCO01. The sequence continues at coordinate 14,574 of CAYTGJ010000055.1, read as the reverse complement.
AGGCGGTTTTGCTACTGTAACGTCTAAAGCTCCTAACTTTGCAATGGGACACTACCTGGCTGCAGTTACTGCTGCAAGACTTCAGGATGAGACAGGCGTAGTAACCAACATTAAAAAAGCAGTTGCGCTGAACAAGTCTTTAGTAGACTATGCATTGAGCGACCTGGAATTTGCGAGCTACTGGAACTCTGAGAACTTCAAAAATGCTCTGAAGTAATCTCGTAAGGTTTAAATTTCATTAAAATAAAAACCTCCTGATCACGATCAGGAGGTTTTTTGTTTTATAAGGTTCCCTTTAACTATTATTTATGGATCTGGTTTATGATTTGGTACCTACATTATAAAATAACCCTGGTCTTGGCCTGTCCCCTGACAAGCCACGGCCCGGCCCAAATCATGTACGCCCACCGAACTAACTTTGTGAAGCAATGCACGTATCATACTTTATTGCTAGGATCCGTTTGGTACTATCGTTTATGCCCCGTGCCTTTATTCAGAGGATTGGTTCGCCGGAGTAACGCTTTTTAATTTCTGATCTGAAATTCGTCTGCATCCATATCCGCCGGAAATTTTGCACGGAAAGAAGTAAGTTCCGTCTTGCTAAGAGAGCAGGTGTAAATTTCTTCAGTGTTTTCTTTTGTCCAGAGCCATTCTCCTTTCGGATTGATAATACCGGAGTCTCCTGTATATGAAACTCCTTTCCCATCCTGGCCTACCCGGTTTACACCTATCACATAACTAAGATTTTCGATCGCTCTGGCCTGTAGCAGTGATTTCCAGGGGAGTCTTCGTGCTTCCGGCCAGTTGGCTACATAGAGAAGAAGATCGTATTCATTGTTCCGGTTACGGCTCCATACGGGAAAACGAAGATCGTAGCAGACCAGTGGTCTGATGTTCCAGCCTTTCCAGGATACCAGGAGTTTTTCGGTCCCGGCAGCATATACCAGATGTTCGTCTGCCATACGGAACAGATGACGTTTGTCATAGTAGAAAAATTTTCCGTCTGGCTGCATCCAGAGGAGGCGGTTAAAATACCGGTCTTTATCTTTGATGATGACACTTCCCGTAAGTACGGCTCCTGTCTGAGCCGCATGCTGTTTCATCCATTTGAAAGTAGAAAGGTTCATGGGTTCAGCCAGCGCCGGTGCATTCATGGAAAACCCCGTGGTAAACATTTCCGGGAGGACGATAATATCTGTCTGTTCTCTGATCTTCCAGATCTTTTCTTCAAACATCGCCAGGTTCGCTCCCGGGTTTTCCCAATACAGGTTGGATTGGAGAAGTGTGACTTTTAAATCTTGCATAATATTTCGGCAGCTTTTTCTAACGTGTCATCTTTTTTGGCAAAACAGAAACGGATGACTTTTTCGTCCCGTTTATCATGGAAGAAAGCAGAGACCGGAATGGTCGCCACTTTGTATTCCCGTGTGATACGTGCGGCAAATTCGACATCGCTTTCGTCCGAGATATTTTTATAAGAGGCCAGTTGGAAATAAGAGCCTCGTGCCGGATATAATTCGAAACGTGATCTGGAAAGGAGTTTGAGAAATTTATCTCTTTTCTCCTGGAAAAAAGTGTGAAGTCCAAGGTATTTTTCTTTCTGGTCAAGGTATTCACAGAGAGCGTGCTGTGTAGGGGTATGTACGCTGAAGGTGTTGTGCTGATGCACTTTCCGGAATTCCTTGGTCAGTGCTGCGGGAGCAATACAATATCCAATACGCCATCCGGTACAGTGAAACGTTTTTCCAAGCGAAGAAATTACGAAGCTGCGGTTGCGAAGGTCGCGGTATTTCAATGCACTTTCGTGCGTAAGTTTGTCAAAGATGATATGTTCGTATACTTCATCGCTCAGCAGAAAAATATTATTTCCGGCCAGGATGCTTTGCAGTTCATGCATATCGTGTATCGAGATCACAGATCCTGTCGGGTTATGCGGCGAATTCATCACGATCATCCGGGTCTTGCTGTTGATCTTTTCTCTTACCTGCGACCAGTCTATGGTATAATGAGGGTAATGCATCTGCACATACACCGGTTTGGCACCACAAAGCTCGATGGCAGTCGTGTAGCAGTCAAAGGCAGGTTCGAAAAGAATTACCTCATCACCCGGCCTGACCACCGACATGATAGCGGTATAACACGCTTCCGTGGCTCCGCAGGTCATCGTGATCTCATCTACCGACGGAGTATATCCGTATAGTTCGCCGGTCATCTGGCTGATCTTCTCTCTGAGCGGAAGCAGTCCTGCCATGGGCGCATATTGATTGTATCCCTTAAGCATGTATTTATGAACCAGTGCGATCAGTTCGTCAGAAGTCCCGAAATCAGGAAAGCCTTGTGCCAGGTTGATAGCCTGATGTTCATGTGCCATCTGCGACATAAGCGTGAATATAGTAGTCCCTGCATTCGGAAGTTTGGAATGGAAGGGATGGGTATGAGTACTAAACATAGTAGTAAAAATTATCTGTCTCGTTTTACCTAAGATAATGATTTAAATGAAGAATATCCAAGGAAAATGGATATATAAGAATAAAGGTAAACAGAGGCTTTCAGGGACGTTTCAGGTTCATTTTTTTATACGTTGAACGGGGGATCTGTCATTAAAAATAGCTCCGGAAAACAAGATAAAATCATGTCTACGCACTATTGAAAAGGAGGGGGAATCAATCTGTCTGAAATAAGGATTACCTTATATGAAGTCCGGTCTCTTGCCTCTTGTTTTTGAGAGGGCCTCTAGTACATCAATTCCCAGGCACTTCTGTAGGCACCGATGCTTTCCATGTATTCCAGCAGTTCTTTATAAAAAGGATGGCGGGCCAACGTGGCGCTGTCGCCCAGGATCACCAGTTTCTTGCGGGCACGTGTCATCGCTACGTTTATGCGCCGGAGGTCGTTCAGGAAGCCTATTTCTCCGTTTTCATTGGAGCGGACAAGGCTTATACAAATGAGATCTCTTTCCTGGCCCTGAAATCCGTCTACGGTATTGATGGCAAGTCGTTTCCCCATTTTTTTGAGGGTACTGTTCTCTTCTGCTTTTGTTTCCAGAAGCATTACCTGTGCTTTGTAGGGAGAAATGATTCCGATGCTGTTTTGATCGGTGAGGACATGTTGGGAAAGCAGTTCGTCCAGGTGTTTGAATAAAACATCTGCTTCCCCGGTATTCAGGAGGCTTTCGCGTCCTTGTCCTGCTTCTTCGTTGAAGCTGCATCCGGCAGTATCAATAAACTCTACAGGAGGAGAAGTCCCAAGCGTCTGATCTTTTACAGAATCATGCGCCTGTAGTTTATTTTTGTAAAATTTCTGATTGGAGAACGCCATGATCTTTTCGTTCATCCGGTATTGGACTTCCAGCATGGTGTCGGCTTTTTGCCGTTGGATGATCTTCTCGAAAAGTGTGACAGCTAGCCCGTCGTTGGCCGCTTGTCTTGATTTGATCGTAGGAGGAAGTTGCTGATGGTCTCCAGCCAGTACCACCCGTTCGGCACGGATGATGGGGATCCAGCAGGCAGGTTCAGGTGCCTGGCCCGCTTCGTCGATAAATACGGTGGAATAGGACCGGTCGCGGATCATATAATTGGCGGCTCCTACCAGGGTACAGGTGATGACTTGTGATTTTTCAATAAGATCGCTGACAATGAAATTTTCGATTTTTTCGGCCTCCGCCTGTAGTTTTCTTGATTCATCGAGAATGGCTCTTCGCTGTTCACGTTCGGCATGTCCGAAATGCCGTTTGTATTTTGACGCCATGTTTTTATATTCCGACGCCATTTTTTTGAACTCCTTGATTTGCTTGAAATCTTTATGAGAGGTAATCGCAGAATCAAGGCTCAGCGACAGGAGTTCTTCGTTGATCCGGGCAGGATTGCCCAGGCGCACCACTTTGATTCCGGCAGCGTGTAGTTTTAAAGTCAGCAGGTCCACCGCATTGTTGCTGGGAGCGCAAACCAGTACCTGAGATTCGGTTTGCAGCGTGTGACTGATGGCTTGTACAAGTGTGGTCGTTTTTCCTGTGCCCGGAGGACCGTGTATAATGGCCACATCTTTGGCTGCGGAAATTTTCCGGATGGAGTGGTTTTGTACTTCGTTGAGTCCATGAAAAGTCAGAGCTTCTTCTTTCTGAAAAGAAGCTTCTTCTGCTCCCAATAAGATCTCACGTAATTTGGCCAGGCGGTTGTTTTTTGCTTTCATGACCTGTTGAACAGCTCCGGTCATTTCTTTGTAACTGCTTTCGTCGAACAGCAGGTCGATGCCTAGTTTTCCCATATCCACCCATTCCGGCAGCTCGTCTATGAAAAGGGTAAGACGTATGTTATTCCGGCGGACGAGAGATACTACGCCGCTGATGGAAGGATTGTCTTTCCCTTCATTACTGTAATTGCTGAAGAGGGAAGCTACAGAGCCGAACTGAAACAGGTTAGGAATATATTGATCTCCCGGGCGCTCGATTTCCAGGATCAGGCGTTCTCCGGTACCATAATAGGACTCACGTATCACGATCGGATACCAGGTGGTGCCGTTTTTTTTTCTTTCCTGAATAGAAGCACCCAGAATTTTTTCCCGGTACTGGTTCCGGTCCTCTTCCTGTTCGATCTGAAGGAGGGCAAGCGTATGCTGTAGCTCTTCTGTGGGGGTCATGAGACGGTGGTAAAAGGTTCTTTACGGTAAACCAACCGTTTGACTATTTTTTTACAGGAAATTTCATTCGGTAGCTCACGTCTACATCTCCTTTGCTCACGTTGTTTAATTTGCCACGGAGAAGCTGTCTTTTCAGAGAGGAAAAATGCTCTACAAAAAGGATTCCTTCAATATGGTCGTATTCGTGCTGAATGATCCGTGCCGGCATTCCGTCAAATTCGTCGGTATGTTCGTTCCAGTTTTCGTCAAAATAATGGATTTTTAGTTTGGACGGGCGTATTACTTCGCCTCGTATACCGGGGATGCTCAGGCAGCCTTCGTCGTATCCCCATTCCTCTCCGAATTCTTCCAGGATAGAGGGATTTATAAAAACCTTTTTAAAATCTTTGGTCTTCTCATCGTCCAGGGGCGAAGCATCTACGATAAACACCCGGATGCTTTTACCGATCTGGGGAGCGGCCAGTCCAATGCCACCGGCATTATTCATGGTGTCAAACATATCTTCGATCAGTTTAGGGAGGTCCAGTTCATCTTTGGTTATGTCTTTTGCTTCTTTTTTCAGAACCGGATCGCCATAGGCTACGATAGGAAGTATCATGTGTTTTTATTAATTACATTATTAGTACCTTTACAAAGTTACTGAAAATAATGAAAAAAAACTTTCAGGGAATTTTACCGAAAGAAAATAATTTCCTACATTTTCGTATAGTTAATATTTATTTTAACACTAAAACTTTAAACATATGGCCAAAGGAACAGATGCCCGAAAAGAAAAGAAAAAAGAGTCTACCAAATCTCTGAAGGAAAAAAGGGCAGAAAAAAAAGCTAAGAAATCCGGAAAAGGAGAGTAGTCTATCGTACTGGTTTTAATTGTAAAAAAGAAAGCCCTGATCAATTGATCAGGGCTTTCTTTTTGTTTGAGGCTATGCCCCGGAAAATTATTTTGTAGCTTTCAGCTCAACACTGATCTCGATGTCATCAGAAAGTACCATGTCTTTCATAGAAGCTTTGTAAGATACACCGTATTTCTGACGGTTGAATACTACTTTACCGCTGGCAGTTACGTTGTCTCCGTCTTTTACTACTACCAGATCCGTAACTTTTTCTTCGTTAGTGATACCACGTACAGTAAGATCTCCAGTAGCAGTGTTACCTTCTACACTTTTCACTACGAAAGTAGCAGTAGGGAAAGAGTCTGTAGCGAAGAAATCAGGAGCAGAAAGGTGTCCTACCAGTCCTTCTTTCGGACGCTCTGCAGAGTAACCGCTGTCCAGAGGATTGATCGTTTTAAGGTCGATCACGAAAGTACCGCCGGCAAGTTTTTCTCCTTGAAGAGCAAGTGATCCTTCTTTGATTTTTATTTCACCGAAGTGAGAGTACATTTTTACCATAGTACCTTTCCAGCTTACCGTAGAGTTTTCAGCATCTACTGTGTAAGTAACGGCAGCAGACGTATCTGCAGTAGTTTCTTCCGTAGCAGATTTTTCAGAAGAACCGCAAGAGTAAAGTGCTACCGAAGCAGCTACAGCAACAAATAAATTTCTTATTTTCATAGATTTAGGTTTTAATGTTTGAACATTTAAATGATGATGCAAAGCTAAATAAAGTGCGACAGAAAACAAATGTTTAAACATCTATTTTTGGTAAAAAACCACAATTACAGCCCTTATCTTAGTTTTTTATAAATTTTTATTCCCAAAAGTATACAAATAGTGAAAAGACCCAGGCCCAGAAATCCCCATAAAAGACTTAAGGCATTTTTGAGTACCACCAGGAAGACGATCCCGACAAGTAAGATCGTGGCGATCTCGTTCCATACACGCATCTGCTGTGATGTATAAGGAGACTCTCCTTTTTGCTGGCTGTTGAAAATCTTATGGCAAAGGAAGTGGTACAGGAATAGCAACAGTACCAGGCTGAGTTTGATCCAGAGCCAGAGAGGAACGGTGCCGTATTCGATGACCAGCAGTGTACCCATGAGGGCGGTAATGATGGCAGAGGGCCATGTGATGCCAAACCAGAGTCTTTTTTGCATAAGACGATATTGTTTTTGCAGGATCTCTTTTTCCGGAGAAGCCAGCAAATTGGATTCTGCAAAATAGACAAACAGCCTTACAATGTAGAATAAACCTGCAAACCAGGTGATTACAAAGATGATATGAAGGGCTTTCAGATATTGAAAATACATATGGTAAAGATAAGTTTTTTTGGATTATAAATAATATTCGGGGAGCAAATGGTATATTTAGAAAGAATGTATCATCACTATTAGAGGTTGACTTTTGTCAATGACCGGAAATAATTTTTGAGAAGTAAGGAGAGAGGCAGTAAACACTTGTGCTATAAGCCAGGTAGACTGCTTGCGGTATTTTATTCCCTGTCATAGAAAGAGGTTCTCTAAACTATTGCATTATCAGATATGGAATTTCAGGGACTGTTGATTGTATTGATTTTGCTGACTGCAGGATCTGTTGTTTGGGGAAGTATTACCTGGAGAAACTATACCCGGCTCAAAAGTAAATTAGAGAAAGGTATTGAAGTCCCGAAGAAGCAAGGTGCAATTGCGCTGCGTGGAATCATGGTGCGGGATCCTCACGAGAGCGAAGCGTTTGCCCGCCGGGAGGAAGAACTCACTTCCGAAGAGGAGGAATTGAGGCAAAGCCTGGCAATACAACATACATTACTCCAGGAAATACAATTTAAGGAAGCCGGTCTGAAAGCGATGATCGACCATACAAACGATCTTATTTTTTCGTTGGATCAGGACGGTTGTGTAGTGAATTTCAACAGGACGGCACAAGCTTTTTACGAAGAAAAAAGAGTCCCTTTCGGGAAAGGAGTTCACCTCAGTGAGGTTATCCCCCTGGCTGATCCGGAGCAGATAAAGACACTCCTTGCTCAGGTGAAGAAAGGGAATATTCAGAAAGTTGTTTTCGAGCTGGGAAGCGAAGAAGCTAAAATGTTTTTTGAGTCTTTTTACTATCCCATCCGGGAGGAACAGCAAACAGTAGTGGGAATTTCTGTCATGATCAGAGAGGTTACAGAACGAGTGCAGGCAGAGCTGACGCTTCAGGCTTCGGAAGAAAAATATGCCAAGGCTTTTAAATCAACGCCCGATGCTGTGCTGATCTCGTCGGTAGACGAAGGGAAGATCATCGAGCTGAACGAAGGATTTTTAACCTGGTCGGGGTATACCAGAGAAGAGGTGGAAGGGAAAAGTACCCCGGAGTTAGGACTCTGGCAAAAAGGAGAAAGGGAGTACCTGAAGGAATTGCTGAGGAAATACGGGAAAGTGGTAGAACTGGAAGTGCATTTGAAAATAAAATCAGGAGAGATCAGAGATTGCCTGATGTCAGGGGAGACGATCGAAATAGGAGGAGAGCTTTGTTTTGTTTCCGTCACCCGCGATATAACGTACAAGAAAAAAAATCAGGAGCTTCTGGTAGAACTCCTGGAAAATGAAAAAAAACTCAACTACGAATTATCACAGCGGGAGGAAGAACTTTCGGCCAACGAAGAAGAACTGCGTCAGAGTTTTGAAAGTCAGAGCCGGTTGCTTGAACAGATACAGCTTAAGGAAGCCAACGTATCTGCCTTGATGAACAATACGAAGGATCTTATCTGTTCGGTTGATAATAATTTTTGCCTGGTTGAGTTTAATGCGTCCATGGCTTCTTTCTATAAAAGACGAGACCTGACTTTGTATAAAGGAATGAATGTAGAATCTTTTATTCATCCTGATCATCAGAGAGGAGCCCTGGCGGCTTTGAACAGAGCGATCAAAGGGGAGTATTATGTACATTTGTTTGAAGTGGTTCTGGAAGAAGACATCCATTATTTTGAAGGATATCATAATCCTATTGTGAATGAATACGATGAGATACTGGGAGTGTCTGTGGTGATCCGGAACATTACGGCCCGTAAAAAAGCGGAGGATGCGCGGAGAGCTTCGGAAGAAAAGTATTCCAAAGGGTTTCGTTCCAGTCCGGATTCTATTGTGATCTCCCGGCTGGAGGATGATACGATCATTGAGGTCAATGATGGATTTATCGGTAATATAGGATGGGAGCGGGAAGTGGTGATCGGAAAGACGATTACTGAACTTGGGTTTATGGAAGATCTTGGTACTGTCCAACAGTTGAAAGAATTGATCCGGCGGGATGGAAGAGTGGTCAATTTTGAAACGACTACAAGACGGAGAACCGGAGAGCAAAGAACGGTGCTGATCTCGTCGGAGTTGTTGGAAATAGAAGGAGAGAAATGCCTCATATCGGTAGGCAGAGATATTTCGCAGGTGAAACAAGCACAGGAGGAAATAAGACTTTCGAACGAGCGGTTGAAAGCAGTGATCGATCATATCCCGGTTGCTATCTGGGCACTTGATAAAAACGGGACCATTACATTGTCCGAAGGGAAAGCCCTGGCAGATATGGGGCTGAAACCAGGAGAGCATGTGGGAGAATCTGTGTATGAAGTGTACAAAGACAAGCCGGGACATATCAGCTATGTGAAGCCGGGATTAGAACAAGGGATCTCTTCCCGCAGGGTAGATAAAGTCGGAGAGGGATATTATGAGGAGATCATCACACCCGTATGGAACGATCAACAGGAAATTACCGGACTGATCGGTGTTTCTTTTGATGTGACAGACGTGAAGCAGAAGGAAGCCCGGTTGCGTGAAAATGAAGCATTGTTAAATAATATTATAGACCATCTCCCTATAGGATTGCAGATCTACGACCGGGATGGAGCGGCGGTGAAAATGAACGAGGCCCAGCGGAAACTCCTGGGATGGAATAACGGAGAAGAAGATACCGGAACTTACAAAGCGATGGATGATCCTTTTCACGTATTTGCAGGAATTGACAAATTGTTTGAAAGAGCGTATCAGGGAGAAATGATCGATCATCAGGAACAGGTAATCGATTTTCGTAAAATAAAAGATCCCCGGTATCAGAGAGATGACCTGGCCTGGTTTAGCCTGTGGTTATATCCCTTGTTTAACGAGGAAGAAGAGGTAGTGGCAGTCATCAGCCTGCTGACGGATATTACCGAGCGAAAACTCAGCGAAGAAAAAATAGAACAGAAGAAAGAAGAACTGATCCAGGTCAATAAACTCATGGCAGATTATAAATTGATGGCCCTCCGCTCAGCGATGAATCCTCATTTTATATTCAATGCGATGAATTCCATTCAGTATTTTATTTCGAAAAACGAACGGGAAAATGCGTTGATCTATCTGTCGCTGTTCTCCAAGCTGATCCGGAATATCCTGAACGGAACAGTAGAAAATAAAGTGACGATCCATCATGAGATGGAAACATTACAAAATTATATCGAGCTGGAAAATCTCCGTTTTGATCTCCGTTTTGAGGTAGATTACGAGATCGATGGTACGTTGGAGATCCGTCATATAGAGATCCCTTCACTGCTGCTGCAACCGTATGTCGAGAATGCGATCCTGCACGGATTGTACAATAAAAAAGAAAAAGGGTTGCTGAAAATAAAGATTATTTCCCATGAAGAAAATGTCATTCTTTTTGTAATAGAAGACAACGGAGTAGGCCGGCAGGAAGCCAAAAGGATCAAGCAGGCGAGCCAGCTTAATAACTATAAATCAGTGGGGATGGTGCTTACGCAGGAACGGCTGGAAAGCATTAATAAAACGCATAATATTTCAGTGAATATCACAGATCTTAAGGACGAAGCAGGGAAACCTGCCGGAACAAGGATCGAACTATATGTGGAAATATAAATTGTTTGAAAGATCATTTAACAAATCAGAAGGGTATGATATTAAAAGCAGTAATTGTAGACGACGAACAGAAAAGTTGTGAAAATTTAAAAATATTACTGGAAGATTTCTGTAAAGGAGTGGAAGTGGTCCAGATGGTCAACTCTGTGGCAGACGCAGTGACCGCTATTCAGAAACATCGCCCGGAGGTGATCTTTCTGGATATTCAGATGCAGAAGGAAACCGGTTTTGATCTTCTGAAAATGCTTCCGTCTATCGACTTTGAAATCGTCTTTGTGACGGCTTATTCAGAGTATGCACTCAATGCGATCAAATTTTCAGCGATTGATTACCTGCTCAAACCGATCGATATTCATGACCTCAAAGCGGCCGTAGAAAAATTGGGTAAAAAGACATCGGAAAAACTGATCAGTCAGAAAGTTGATATCCTGATGCAGAATTTTAAAAGTGAAAATGCGGAAAACCATCGCCTGGCTATCCCGGATTCTGATGGAATCACGTTTGTCAACGTCAATGAAATCGTTTACTGTGAGGGTTCCAGCAACTATACGAATTTTTATCTTCAAAGCGGAAAAAAGCATGTAGTAGCCAAAACGCTTAAGGAATACGAAGAACTTTTACTCCCCTATAATTTTTTCCGGATTCATAATTCGTATCTCATCAATCTGAAAGAGGTCAAAAAATATTTCCGTGGAGAAGGAGGATATGTGCAAATGAGCAACGATGAAAAACTGGACGTGTCGAAACGGAAAAAAGAATCTTTTCTGAAAAAGATCTCCAATCACAATCTTTTATAAGAGTATCGGAGCCAGGCTCTTCCGGGAGCCGGAACGGTTTTTTGAGATAGATTTTCTTTTTTCTGTGATTCGGGAGCCTTTCATAGTTCCGAAAACCAGCTTTTAACCGGATTTTAACCCGATCTTTATGGAAATCCCCTTGTTTATGAGGCAGATGCTTCCGGTGCCCTCGTTCAGTTACTAATAAAAACTCCCGCTTCTTCTTTCAGACCTCCCACTTACTTTTTTACGATTGTAGGCTAACCCGTTGAAAACTATGTTTGTGTATCGACCTTAAGTAAACATGACACTATTGTTCAACCTATTTCAAACCAACCACACACATGGAAATCATTGATGAACCGATCTGCAATACCCTCACAGGTGATACTGTTTCACAGGACCTTTTTTTAATGACCCCGGGGAGAAATTCCATTCCTTGTTCTTATTCCTATGAAGAAGAGCAGCAGAGGTATTATAAAGAATCAATTATGCTCAATTACCAGCGGTACAAAGCTTTGTTCCGTTCCAGGCTGCTCTGTAATGTGTTGATCGACGATAAAAACATTGTCCGCGATATCAATAAAACGGCCAGGGAAGAGCTGAGTAGGTTGCTGGGCGTGGAGATAAAAATAGGAGTATCGCTCAACAGTAAATGTACAGAGCCGTTTCAGAAAATCCTCCGGTCGTCTCTTAACGAAATGACCGAACTGGAGCTTATGGACCAGGCCGGGAATAAGCATCTGTTTCAGGTGGAGATCATATTATTGGTAAGTCCGGAAGAAAACGGGTTGTTAAAATGTATCTCAGCAGTGAAGATACGCTGAGTAAAAGGAGCCGATCATATGCCCTATAAATCGTTTGGGAAGACAAATGAATACTTGTTTTATAAAATGGTATTCCGGTTTCATTTTATTAACCCTGTTGGCTTTGGTTTATTAAACCGTTGCTTGTCTCCGGCAAGAGGATAGAGTGAGGATAAAACACCATTTAATGAATGAGTACAACTCTTTATAAATAGACTACGAACATGACTGAACATAAGGAACAAAAACATACTACATTCTTCTATAAGGAAGATGCCTTACTCAATCTTATAGCAGCGCTGGAAGGCATTCACACCAAGGTAGACTTTTTGTCCGAACTGTCTTCCCAGGATTTTTTGCCTTCGAACTACAAGCTGCAATCGTATTATGATCGCATGGAGGCAACGGAAGATCAGGAAACCCTGAATGAATTGATCACATCTTTGGGGACGTATGCTTCTAAGGAAGAGTTGCTCCGGGATATGCATTATCATGACGTGATCAGGAAACGTCTGGACCATTTCAGGAGTATTGTATCGGAGCTTGTGCAGGAAATGAAATCCTCCGGAGATGCTCTGCGAAGCCTGGAAAATTCTAGGTTTGTCCGCCATATTGCGTTGCTGTCGAAGATCAGCTATGTTCAGTTACAAGTCTTGACCCGTGAATACCAGACGGTGATCGAGCGCCTGAAACAACAACTGGAAGCGCTGAAAGATTTTCTGAAGGTAGAATTCAATTCGCTGGATGTATATTGGTTCAGCAATGTTTCATTGTTTGAAGTAGTGGGAGAGACCGTTTGTAAAAAATTATACAGCTTTATCGAATTGTTGTATTCCGAAGAAAGATACCACGATCGGACAAAAGGGATTTTTGCATACCTGGAGAAACTGTATCCTGCAGACAGTAGAGAGCACCGGGTTTATCACCGGGTAGTGGAATTGTCTTCCGAAGGAACAGCTCTGAGTGCGATCGTAGCGAAAGTATTGAACGAAGAGCGGTTTTCTTAGCGTTGGGAGTCTCGACAGTGTTAATTTAGAGAAGATACTTTTTCCCATGGGGAAAGGATTTCTCCGCTGATCTTTCCTTTTTCCACTGATAATAACCGGATTGTTCCGGAAGAAAGCACTTCGTAGCGTTGGTAGATGTTGGGACGGCGTTGGAGGACTTTTATCTCCGATAGCTCAACGATATTCGTTTGGGGATGATAAGACCATTTTCCTTCATACTGATACCGGTTGTCGTCCAGCCCACAAGAAGCGAAGGCCATTTCGATAAATGTTCCGTCTTTGCGAAATTCGATGCAGCGCCCCCATTTTTCATGGAGGGAGTTGTTTCCCGTTTCCTTTTGGAGGAACGACAGCGTGACCTTTTCTGTGTTGCTAATCGTTATGCTCCATCTCCCATACAGGGGAAAAGCGGGTTGTGCATAGGAAATTAAGGAAAACAAGCTTGTAATAAGGGGCAGGGAAAGCTTTTTCATGCTAGATTTCGGTTGTTGATCTGTATATAAGATGCAGAGGGACGAAAAAATCCATAAAATATTTCTGAAAGTCAGAAAACCCTTATTTCTGCGCTTATTGTACGATTTGAAAAAAAAATTGATTTTTTTTATGACTCCTTGTTTGAGACTGGATGAAGGAAAATCCTGAACTTTTTTTCGGGAAGAGGTATTCAAATGGGATCCGGTTTTTAATTTTAGGGGTATCTGCTTCCGGAAAGTCGGCTACAGTATTGATTTTTTGGCAGTTGTGGGTGTTTTTTGACCTTTCGGCGAAATTTTTTTTAAGTTGTTTTATAATAATTTTACTTCAGAAGAATAATAATAAACCCTTTAAATTGATTTTGATATGGAACGTATAGAAAACAGAGCAGACGCAGTAAAGCCGAACTTAGTGGTGATTGCGATTGCGATCGTGAGCCTTGTGGTAATAGCAGTGGTGAAAAACCTTCTGTAAGGTTACGACAGGAAAAGGAAACAAGCATCGAGCCTCCGGATAAACTTATCCGGAGGCTCGATGCTTGTTCGTTGTAGGGATTAGGTTTCAATAGAAAAAAAGTTTGAAACACTCATTTTTCAATAAATGGTCGGGATGGCGGGATTTGAACCCACGACCTCTTGTACCCCATACAAGTACGCTACCAGGCTGCGCTACATCCCGAATTTCTCTTAGATGGTTTGCAAATCTATAAAAAATGTTGTTTTCCGAAAAATAGTAGGTATTTCTTTGGGAGAGCAAAATAATGGATGAGTAGTTATACTCTCTATATTTAATGTACATTAATACGTATAATTTTAAGAAAATCCTCTTCGTCTGATTTTTGGCTGGTTTTGGAGTGAAATCAATACTATTTTAAAATATAACTTTAAATAGAATATGATATTGCGAAATATCCTTATTGAAGAAGATGAAACAAGTTGATTTTTGTTCATGATGTTCTGAAATATAAGAAATTGTCAATTTTTTAAATGTTAAGTGTAAATTTCATCCTTGTTTTTAATTATTTTTAAAAAAATTAAAAAATAGTGTCTTATTTTTGATGACTTTTTCAAAAAACATGATATTTTTGTCAAAGTAACAATCAATTTTAACACTAAAACAAA